>DATGVC010000197.1:0-11282 GCA_035300745.1 Gemmatimonadales bacterium
CGAGGTGCTCAGGTGCAGTTGCTTCCTCTGGACAGTGTGATCGACCACCAATACTCGGCACAAAAAGCATGCCCACCCGGTATCGCGCGGCGAGGATTTGCGCGTCGTGTCCCGCACCGCTGACCAATTCCGTCGCTTGCACCCCGCACTCCCTCGCCACGCGCGCGAGCAGCGCCCGCACGTCCGGGTGCATTGCCACGGGCGGCCTCTCCTGCAGCGTGCGAATCGCCAGGTCGAGTCGTCGCTCTTGGGAGATTGTGCCGCACAGCGATCGAATGCGCTCCTCGAGCGCACGTCCGCCGCCCAGATCGGAATGCCGCAGGTCCACGGTGAAAACCACCTTGCCCGGGACGACGTTGACCTGATCGGGCTCAACACGGAGTCGCCCGACGGTCGCGACGGCCGGACGGCCGAGTGACCGAGCGATGGATTCGATTGCCTGGAGCATTGCGGCCGCGCCCGCGAGCGCATCCTTGCGCAGCTCCATCGGCGTCGTGCCCGCGTGATCCGGGCGACCTGTGACGGTAAGCTCGAGGTGCGCCGTCCCCACGATCGCGCTCACGACGGCCAGCGGCTGCCGCGAAGCGTCGAGCACCGCGCCCTGCTCGATGTGCAGCTCGATGAAGGTGTCGATGTCGTCGCGCGCTGCGATCGCAATCTTGGCGGGATCAAGGCCGCGCTCAGCCATCGCCGCCGCGATGTCGGCGTCCACCGTGTCGATCGCGCCCGTGATTGCTCGAGACCCCCAGAAGTTGGTTGCAAAGCGAGAGCCTTCTTCCTCGCAGATCGCGACGACCTCGAGCGGGCGCCGCGGGTTTCCTTTCTCTTTGAGCAGCGCTGCGACGGCGGTCAGGCCTGCCACGATGCCGAGTGCGCCGTCGAGGCGGCCGCCGTGTCGCACCGTGTCGATGTGCGAGCCGGTGACGATCGACTTCCCATTTCCTGCGGCTCGCCCCCACACGTTCCCGACCGCGTCCCGGTGAGTCTTGAGCCCCGCGTCCTTCATCCAGCGTTCAACGCGTTCGCCGGCGGCGGCCCAGGCGGCTCCGTACAGCGGCCGATACGTGCCCCCCCCCTCCGGCTCCGCGCCGATCGCGTAGAGCTCGTCTAAACGGCGCTCGAGCAGCGCGACCCCCCCGTCAATTCGCATGGTGTGGCTTCAGGAGTTGTCCCCAACCCGGTTTCCCGCTGACCTTGGCATCCGCGAATACCGTTCGTCCTCGCACGATCGTCCTCACAACCTTGCCAGTGAATGCGCGGCCGAGATAGGCGCTGAGGCCGCTGCGCGTCTCGAGGTGATGTGAGTCGAACGTCCATCGCGTCTCGGGATCGACAATCGCGAAGTCCGCATCGGCGCCGACGGCAATCGCGCCCTTGCGCGGGTACAGGCCGAAGAGCTGAGCCGGCGCGGTGGCGGTGAGATGCGCGACGCGCTCGAGCGAAAGCCCGCGCGCGTGCACGCCGTCGGTCAGCAGCACGGGCAGCGTGGCTTGAATCCCCGCGACGCCGCCCCACGCCTGCCAGATATCGTGTTCGCCTTTCTGCTTGTCGGCGGCGGGGCAGGGCGAGTGATCCGAACCAATCAGATCCACCCTGCCGGCCAGGACCTCCTGCCACAACGCCTCGCGCGTGGCGGTGTCGCGGATCGGCGGCGCGCATTTCAGCAGCGAGCCGATACGATCGAAATCTTCCTCGGTGAAGGCGAGATAGTGCGGGCACGTCTCCGCGGTGATCGCCACGCCCTTGCTGCGCGCCGCATCGACCTCCGCCAATCCCTCGGCGCAGCTGACATGGACCACGTGCGCCCGCACGCGTTTGCCGGCGCCGCGCATGCAGACGAGCAGTCGCTGAATCGCTTCGACCTCGGCACGCGGCGGCCGGGCGCGACACCACGACAGCCGATTCATATCCCGCTGCTCGGCCTGCAAGCGTTCGATGGTCTCCTGACTCTCCGCATGGACACCAACAATCGCGCCGAGGCGCGCCGTCGCCTTGAGCCCGATCGCGAGCACACCGTCGGGCACGCGGTGAAAGTCGTCGATGCCGCTGTGGCTCATGAAGGCCTTGAAGCCGATCACGCCCCGCTGGTGGAGGGCATCGAGGTTCTGGAGGTTCTCGGGGACCAGCCCACCCCAGAGCCCGAAGTCGACCAACGATTTTTGCGACGCAACGGCGAGCTTCGCATCGAACGCCGCGACGGTCGTCGTTGGCGGATGGGCGTTGAGCGGCATCTCGAGCACCGTGGTGACGCCGCCGGCCGCCGCCCCGCGCGTGCCTGCCTCCCATCCCTCCCACTCTGCGCGGCCGGGCTCGTTGAAATGGACGTGAGCGTCTACTACGCCGGGGAGAACGACGAGGCCGGTCGCATCGATGATCTCTGCGCCGTCGCGCACTTCGCTCCCGATGGCAGTAATGATTCCGCCGGTGACGGCGATATCGGCTGGGCGTTGTCCCGTGGGAAGGATGGCCGTTCCGCCCCGGATGACGAGGTCGGGGGCAATCACACTTCTTCTATAGTGATGTCCTGTGCCCCTTCCCAGAGCGTCAGCCTGCCGATTTCCGGGAGTTGCTCCTGGCCCTGCGTAAGAGTCGCAAAATGATTCCCCGCCAGTTGCCCGACCTTGCTCGCGAACATGGTCGAGCCGTACGGGAACAGAAGCTCGGTCTCGCTGATCCCGCCGGGGTAGAGGAGCAGCATCCCGGGTGCCGGATGGCTCGTGTGATTCTCGAAATCGAGTCCGAGCTTGCGCTCGCCCATTGGAATCCACGTCGACTCGCCGCTCCAGCGGCAGTGGACTATCTTGGACTTGAGCGGCAGCATTTTGCGAATCACAGCCACCGTTTTGGGCGCGTTTGACTCTTCCAATCGCGCCGTAAACGTCAGGGTTCCCACGCGGATCTTGAGCATGCCCAACACTAACCGTCCAACGATTTCGACGCACGTCCTGGATACCACGCGCGGCGAGCCCGCCGCCGGCGTCGCGGTGACCCTGTGGCGCCTCGACGGCAAGGAGCACGTGTCGCAGGCGACCCGCGAGACCGATGCCGACGGGAGAATCGCCGACCTCGCGGGCGATGCGCTCGCGGCGGGCACCTACCGCATGTCGTTCGAGGTGGGTGCCTACTATAAGAAGAAGGGGAGCGCCGCGTTCCTGCAGCGCGCCACGTTCGACTTCGAGATCACCGACACCCAGCGCCGCTATCACATCCCGCTCTTGATGTCGCCGTTTTCGTGCGCGAGCTACAGGGGCAGTTGAAAACGGGGACGGGGGACGGGGGAAGCGGGAAGAGTAGAGCAGATCCCTCTCTCGTGTTCGAGCGGGCGGGTCCGCTTCTGGAGCGCTTACGAACCGAGGGTCCGTTTTCGAATGACGCGTCGCTGCTCGCGCGCGCGCGTGCGATCCTGAACGAGCTTTCGGAGGCCGAGCAGATCGCGGTGATCAACGCCCATCCGCGGATTGGCGAGCGCCCGGACAACGTGTCAGCGGCGTCATTCAAGGAGCAGGGCTATCACGACGATGCGACCCCTCCCGAGGTCTTCCTGCGGCTCGCGAATCTCAATGATGAGTATGAGCAGAAATTCGGCTTTCGATTCGTCGTCTTCGTGAATCGGCGATCCAAAGAGGCGATCGTGCCCGTACTCGAGGCTCGGCTGCGCGGCGCGCGCGACGAAGAACGGCGTACCGCGCTGCGGGAGATTCTGGCGATCGCTGAGGACCGGCTGCAGCGGGAGGAAGGCTGATCTGTTCGCCCTCATCAAGCTGATTCAGTCGCTGTTCGGCGCGCTGCACTCCGAAGGCACGCCGGGGCAGCTTGCCGCCGGGATCGTCGTCGGCTCCTTCCTCGGACTCACACCGCTCTTCAACCTTCACAACGCCGTCATCTTTGCCGCGCTGGTTTTGCTCAACGTCTCGTTCGCGGGCGGTCTGCTGGGGTGGGCGCTGTTCGTCCCGGTTGGATTCCTGCTTGATCCATTGTTTGACTGGATCGGGCACAGTCTCCTGCTCGCACCGTCGCTCAGGGGACTGTGGACGTCCCTCTACAACACGCCGATCATCCCGCTCACCAACTTCAACAACACGGTGGTGCTCGGCAGCCTGGTGTTCGCACTGGTCTTTGCGGTGCCGCTCTTCTTCGCGCTGCGCTGGGCGGTGGCGCGCTACCGGGTGACGGTGGGCGAGCGGGTGCGGCAGTCGCGATTTTACCGCGCCGTCACGGCGTCCAAGGTCTACAACGTCTACAAGATGTTCCGGCCATGAGCGTCAAAGTTTTCCGCTGGCGCGCGATCGGACCACTGCTCGTCCTGTTCGTCCTCGCGGGCGTGTTGTGGTGGCTGTTTGCCGACGCCATCGCGCGACGCGAGTCGCAGAGAGTCGGCACGCAGTTGCTGGGCGCGCGGGTAGAGATCGAGCACCTCCATCTCGACATCGCGAACGGCAGAGTGCTGATGCGCGGCCTCACCATCGCGAGTCCGCACGAAGCCTTCAAGAACCTCTTGCAGGCGGACGAGCTCGTCGCCGATCTCGACGTCGTACCCCTCACTGAAAAGAAGCTCATCATCAACCGGATCGCGGCGAACGGGCTGCGGTTCGGCACGCCACGCCAGACCGATGGCCGTGTGGCAGCGAAATCGGGCGAAGGCGTCGCGGGCCGCGTGCTCGCCGAAACGCGCGAGTGGGCCAGCCAATTCCAGATCCCGGTGCTGCGGCTCGCGACCGGCAAGATCAGCATCGATTCGCTCGATCCGCGGCGGCTCTCCACCATTCCCGCGGCCGCCGCGCTGGGCGCGTGGGCCGACTCGAGCCGCCGCGCCTGGCAGGCTGCGTTCGACACGCTGCGCCTCGGCCCGACACTCGATTCTGCGAGCGCCACGCTCGAGCGGCTGCGCCGTGCGCGCGCGACCGACCTCGCCACGCTGAACGAAGCGCGTCTGGCGGTCGACCGACTCAAACGGGCGCGCGATCGGGTCACTTCGCTCGAGCGCAGCGTCAAAACAGGTGCCGCCGACCTGCAGGCTGGGCTCGCCGGCCTCGACAGCGCGCGGCGCCGAGACTACGGATTCGCGCGCAGCCTGCTGAAGCTGCCGAGCTTCGATGCCCCGGCGGTCGGCGCGGCGCTGTTTGCGCCCGCCGCGATCAAGCCGTTCGAGCAGGTGCTCTACTATGCGCAGCTGGCGCGGCGCTACATGCCGCCTGGAATGCTGCCGCGCGCCACGACCGGCCCCAGCCGTGTGCGACGCGCGGGCGAAGACGTGCGCTTTCCCAAGGAGCGCGCGTTGCCGCGCTTCCTGCTCCGCAGCGCTGAGCTGTCGTTCCTGCTGCATCCGACGTCCGAGCAGCCGCAGCGCTACGCCGGCCGGTTGACGGGTCTGACCAGTGATCCGGCGCTGTATGGCCGGCCCATGCTCTTCGCTGCGACCGGGCCGCAGCTCGTCGTGGGTGCGATGGTCAATCATCTGCGCGACATACCCGTCGACACTGGCGGCGCGACACTCGGCGGCATCACGTTGCCGGCGTTCGAAGTCCCGGGCGTGCCCCTGCGGCTCGACCCTGGCGCGGCCACGACGGAGCTGGGCTTCAAGCTGAGCGGGGACACGATTCACGCGCGATTTGCGATCCGCTCGAGCAATGTGACCTGGACCCGTGACTCCGCGCTGGCGAACACCACGATCGGCGGTCTGATCTGGCACACCGTGTCGGGTATCGCGAATCTCGACGTCGAGGCGCGTCTCTCCGGCGCGCTGCATCATCCGGACCTCGCGGTGCGATCGAACCTCGATCAGGCGATCGCATCCCGATTGCGCGCGGTACTGGGCGAGCAAGCCGCCGCGGCCGAAAAGCAGGTGCGGGATCGCGTGGATGCCCTGATCAACGACAAGGTGGGACCGGTGCGCGCACGCGTGAACCAGGTGCAGACAGAAGGTCAGGAGCAGGTCGCACAGCAGCGCGGGCGGATCGACGAGCTCCAGAAGAATCTCGAGCAGCGGCTGCGGCAGGTACTCGGCGGCGTGCGGCTGCCGTGAAGGCTCTCGTCCAAACGCTGCAGCACTCGACGGCGTCTTAATACCGTGCCCGACGATCTTGTCGCCCGTGCCCAGGCTGGCGACCAGACCGCATTTCGGGAGCTGTATCGCCAGCACGCGCCCCGAGTCTATGCCCTCTGTCTCCGTCTCACCGGCGATGGGCGCGACGCCGAGGAGCGCACCCAGGATGTTTTCGTGCGGCTGTGGGACAAGCTGCGCTCGTTTCGGGGCGAGAGCGCGTTCAGCTCCTGGCTGCATCGGCTGGTCGTCAACGTCGTCTTGAACGAGCGCCGCACGACCGGGAGGCGGGAGCGGCGGGTCATGCCGGCGGAGGATCCGGACGCTGTTGTAGGGGCGCAGCATGCTGCGCCCCTACCTGGATCCGCCGGATTGAGCATCGATCTCGAGCGGGCGATTGCGGAGCTGCCGGACGGAGCGCGGGAGGTATTCGTGCTCTACGACATTGAAGGTTACGGGCACGGCGAGATCGCGGCGCTCGTGGGGATAGCGGAAGGCACGTCGAAAGCGCAGCTGTTTCGCGCGCGGCGCCTGTTACGGGAGAAGCTGGAGCGATGAACGAACGCGAGCTGCAAGACGCCGTCAACCGTCTGCCGAAGAGCATCGAGCCGCCACGTGACCTGTGGCCCGAAATCGAAGCTCGCATCCGCGCGGGCTCAGGTTCGTGGCGCCGGCGCTGGTACTGGGTCCCGCTCGCAGCCGCAGCCGTGCTCGTCTTCCTCCTGTTAGCACGAGGCGAGCGCAGCGCCTGGGACGTCACGGCGCTCGCCGGCCGTCCCCTCATCGGCACGACGCGGCTCGCCGCGTCCGGCCGGTTGCGCGTGGGCGACTGGCTGCAGACCGACGACTCCTCGCGCGCGCTCATTGCCGTAGGACGGATCGGGCAGGTCGAAGTGCGGCCCGCGACGCGCGTGCAGCTCGTCGTCGCCAGCGCGAACGAGCACCGCCTGGCGCTGGCCCGCGGCACCATCGATGCCAAGGTCGATGCGGTGCCGCGCCTCTTTTTCGTCGAGACGCCCGCGGGAACGGCGATCGATCTCGGCTGTGCCTATACGCTCGCCACCGATTCCCTCGGCAAGGGGCTGCTGCACGTCACCGGCGGCGAAGTGGAGTTCCAGACCGGGCGGCGCTCGTCGCGCGTGCCGCTCGGCGCGCTCATGCAGATCCGTCCCGCGACCGGTCCCGGAACGCCGTACGTCGACGACGCGCCCGCGCCCCTGGTGCGCGCGTTACTCGCGTTTGATTTCGAGCGGGTGGGCCGGGGCGGCGGGGGGGGCGCCCGCGCGACCCGCAACATCCTCGCGCTGGCACGACCGCAGGATGCGCTGTCACTCTGGCATCTGCTGCAGCGCGTCGATCCGCCGCTGCGCGGCGCAGTCTACGACCGGCTCGCGGCGCTCCTGCCACCGCCGCCCGGCGTCACGCGGCGAGGCGCCATTGCGCTCGAGTCGCGCGCGTTGGAAGGTTATTGGACGAAGATCCAGCGCATCCATTTCCGGATGGTCGTACTGCGCGGGGTGAAAAACATCGATCCGCGCACCGGACTGTCCGTGCCCTAAAGGGCCGCCGCTTCAGCGCACGGATCAACAGAACAATATCTTCTCCTCCCAATGACTCACCTTGTCAGTCCGTGACAAGCTACGCGCGCCGGTTAGGCCTGTTCTCAGGAACGATGGCCGTCGTCGGCGGGATCATTGGTGGCGGGATTTTCCGCACGCTGGCCGGCGACCGCGTCGGTGCACGGCGACGCTACGACGATTTCCTGGCGCAGATGAAGTCGGGCGATGGCGACCGAGCGGAGATTGCGCAGGCGCGTGCGGCGCTGCGCTGAACCCGCCGACTAAAGCCGGTTCACGATCAAGAAATTGATGTGATCGGTATTGGGGTACTTCACTGCCCTCTGTGGTGGTAACCGTGCGTGACGAGATGGTTGGAAGGCTGGCGCCAATCATGGCGGAGGCTCCAAACACAACAACGTTCACTCGCCCATCCGCGCGCCCGGTAAGCGCGACCGAGAGTCATTGTTGCCTCACTTCGCCGGTAATGAGGCCGCATACTTCGCGGCGACCGACACCCATTTCGTCAGCTGCGCATCGGTCTTGAGACCCGCAGGCTCGACCAGGATCCAGCCCTTCATGGGGCGTCCGGTGAGATCGAAGAGTTTGGTATGCCGCTGCTTGAGGGCGCTGTCCGTTTCCTCAGGAGCGAGGCGCACGATGAGCTCCGAGCGATGTACGCCACAGCACATGTTTCCATTGAGGAGGAAGGCGATCCCGCCGAACATCTGCTTCTCGGCGAGACCCTTGCGGCGCCCGAGAGTGTCGCGAATCCGTTCCGCCAACCGCTCGTCGAAGGCCATTACGGTATCACTGATCTTGGACTGCCACCCAGATTTCAACAGAGCCGCTATCGGGATATATCTCGAAATCGAAGCTATAGGCGCGCGCCGGCGCATTGTCGCGCGCAAAATACGCCCACACGTCGCGCCAGCCATCAATCACGGCTTGTGGCGGCGGGCCGGCAGAGCGGAACACGAGATACGACCCGCTTGGAGCGGCAACCATTTGCAACGGTGGCGACACGGATCGAGAGGCGCGACGCTGGCGACCCACCAACAACTGGTAGCTACCAGACACATCACTCTCATAAGCTGAATAGACGGCAATCGTAGGCCCGAACGCACCGACTTTTTCCAGACGCTCAGACCATCCCTCTTTGGTGAACCGACCCCACAGGAGAGGGATCTTGGCGGTGGACGGGTTTGATTCGGTGATGTTGGTCGTGCGCGTGGCGAGGCCGACGACTTGCCTGGGCTCGGCACGACGCGAGTCTGGTCCAGAACTCAACGGATCGCTCGTGTGCCGCCTAACGCGGTGCGCCTAAGCTGCGGCGCCGAACTGGAGTGCTCACAAACAGAATTCTAGAGTACCGCACATCAGAACGTAATCCGCAGCCAGTGGGCACCCGCGTAGCCACTGCAGGCGCATGTTAGACAGCGCGCTCACCCGATCAACAGATTGCCGCAAACAACGAGGAGGAGCACCGCGAGTGCGAGCAGCACAAGGCTCCAGAGCCGTCGACCTGTAGGCTGAGGGGTTGCGGACTCGGCACCTGGTGCGAGATCGCGCACGATCTCTCGGGCGCGCGCAACGTCGTCGTTAGAGACGAGAACCTTAACCGGAATGAATGGGAGAGCGGCACCTGACTCGTCATTGAGGACGACCTCTATACCCTCGCCCGCAAGCGCAAGCCGAACACTTTCGATCAGGACGCGATCAGTGCTTTGAAGAACCAGATTCATCGCGCTTTTTCGCGGGAATAGCGGAACGCCTCGAGGGTGCCTGGGGTGTCGCTCATGACCTAAAAACTAAGCTGCCGTGCGGAATCCGCGCCGGAGGTTCACCACTCCGCAGCCGTCCGACCTTCAGTTGACCGTGATGGTGCCGTGCATCCCTGTCGGTGGGCTGCCGTCCGCGCCGTGGAACTTGCAGTAGTAGTTGTAGGTCCCGGCCGTGGCGAACGTGTGGACGAACGTCGCGTTCCCGATGAGATTGCCGCTATCGTAGGTATCGCCCGAGCCCGTAGCGCTGGTGACCGTGTGGGCGTTACCCTCGTCATTCTTCCAGGTCACGGCCGTGCCCTGGGCGATCGCCAGGTTCAGCGGGTTGAACGTCGAGCCGGTCATGCAAACCTGCGTAGCCGTCGGTGTGCAGCCTCCGCCACTCCCTCCACCACCGCCACCATACAGCGAATTATTGCACCCAACGGCCGTCCCGGCCGCGAGTATCACCATCGTCGCGCTCATCCGCATTGTCGCCACTCTTTCACCGAGTCGTAATCCATGCCGCACCCCCTCACACCATGGTACGCTGTCGGGTGAGGTCCTCGGGCGAATGACGACCGGTGGAGAGGTTTCGGGCCGGTGGTACCAGTAGTACTCCAAGTGTCGAAGTGTGTGTTTGGCTGCCTAACGGGGTGCGCTTAAGCTGCCGCGCGCTGAAGAAAGATTCATTCCCTAATCTACGCGGCCGCCAGCTTCAAGCGCTTGTTAGGCGCCGGCACAACGCGCTCGTCGATTGCGCACCAAGACTACCGTTGGAATACGCGCGCCACTTCGTATCCGTGCTGTCCAGCTGTACGGTGCTCGAGGTCGTGCTGTCGCCCAGAATGACCAGCGGTTTCAGCGTTTTCCTCGAGTCGACAGCTTTCAGCACTCGTTGACGTAGACCTCGACAGTCGACTTCAACTTGTTCCACACGGTACTCGGCTCCGAACTCGTGCCGGTGCCGATCAAAATCCCAACGCAACCAGACGATAAAGGAGCCATCCCTGCGTCCGACCGCGGCGGTGTCCAAATCGACCGTCTCGCCATCAGTGGTGAGAAGCCGCACCCAGTGGCGAGATGTGGCGACCTGGCAGGGAGCCATCGATGGAGCAAGGATAGAAGTGAGCAGAACAACCAGGCTTACCTGAGTTTTCATGTGTCACCCGAACGCAAAAAGGACCGTGCCGAGCGTCTAACGGGGTGCGGCTAAGCTGCGCCGCCGAGCTGGAATATTCACAAATGGAATTCTACCACAGACGACGGGCGGCGTCAGCTTCAGCCGCTGGTTAGGCTGCGCACCAATGAGATTGGCTCGGGTCCCGCCTTGCACCAGCACTTTAGGAGCACTCACCGGTTCTCTTTCCCAAACCGGGATTGGGAAGCCGCCTGGAGCAGGGCTCGGGACTCGCCCCAGAAACGCCAGCGCCGGCCCGACGAGACTTGCATTGCCGTTGTGCTTGGTTAAAGAGCGAACTCGCCCGACGGATGCGGGTGGTGCTTCGGAGCCGCCCACGCTGTGGTTTTGGAAAACAGCTTCGTAGTTGACTCGTGTTGCGCAGCCTAACGCATGTTGAGAGCGCGCCCCCTGCTGCTACCATAGAGTCGACCAAGACCTGTGGTTCCCAGCAAGGAGCGGCTCTCATGAAACGGACAACGAAGTATGTCGCGTTCGACGTGCACCAAGCAACTACGGTGGCGTCGGTGCGGGAGGAGAGCGGGCGAGTGATTGCGCGCAGCGTGTTGCCGACTGACAGCGGCGCCCTCACAGAGTTCGTCCGCGGGATGCGCGGGGCCCGGCACGTCACCTTCGAGGAAGGCACCCAAGCGCAATGGCTGTACGAGCTGCTGGCGCCGCTCGTGGATCGGGTGATTGTCTGCGATCGGCGCGGGGCGCCGCGCCAGGGCAATAAGGGGGAT
>DATGVC010000198.1:0-20887 GCA_035300745.1 Gemmatimonadales bacterium
CGCGTGCGCGCATCGCATTTTCGCCGCGACGATCGACGCGCGGCTCATCGCTCTCGACGCCGCAACGGGAAAGCCGTGCCCGAACTTCGCCGCGGGCGGCATCGTCGATTTGCGAAAGGGGCTCCGGGCACCGCCAGACGAATTTCAGTTCTACGAGGTGACGTCGCCCCCCGCCATCGTGGGCGACCTCGTCATCACGGGCTCGGCGGTCGCGGACAATACCAATCTGGCGCCGGCGAGCGGCGAAGTGCGCGCATTCGATGCGCGCACCGGGGTGCTCAAGTGGACGTTCGATCCCATACCCCAGGACTCAACCGATCCGGCTTACATGACGTGGCAGAACGGCGCCGCCCGGATCGTCGGCGCTGCCAACGTCTGGTCCGTGATTGTCGCCGATCCCGAGCGCGATCTCGTGTTTCTTCCAACGTCGAGCCCGGCACCGGATTATTTCGGCGGGATGCGCCTGGGTGAAGACCGCTACGCCAGCTCGATTGTGGCGCTGCGCGCATCCACGGGAAAAGTGGTGTGGCATTTCCAGACCGTGCACCACGACCTCTGGGATTTCGACAACGCCGCCCCGCCAGCGCTCGTGACGGTGAGGCGCAATGGCGCCAGCGTTCCGGCGGTCATCCAGACCGGGAAATCAGGGATGCTGTTTGTCCTCGACCGAACGACCGGGACGCCGGTCTTCCCCGTGGAGGAACGTCCGGTCCCGGCGAGCAGCGTGCCGGGCGAAGTCGCATCGCCGACGCAGCCTTTTGCGGCCCTTACGCCGCCCCTCGTCCCGCTGCGGTATTCCGCGGACGACGCCTGGGGGCCGACACCTGAGGCCAGGGCCGCCTGCCGCGACATCCTGGCGGGTCTGCGCAATGACGGGCCGTTTACGCCGCCGAGCACACAAGGCACACTCGTGCAGCCCGGCAATATCGGCGGCGCCCATTGGGGCGGAGTCGCTATAGATGAAAGGCACGGTCTCGCCGTTGTGCCGGTAAATCGCGTCCCCGCCATGGTGCAGCTCTTCGTGGCACACAGCTTCAACTTCGACAGCTCCAAAACCGTCGATGCGGCACGCGGTATGACGGATTTTGAGTACACCAACATGCGCGGCACGCCGTACCTCATGCGCCGGCGCATCATCCTGGGTCCCACCGGGCTGCCCTGCACACCGCCGCCGTTCGGCTCGCTTGTGGCAGTGAACCTCAGCACGGGGGGCATCGCCTGGAACGTGCCGCTGGGAACGATGGGCGGCGCTCCCGGATCACCCAACCTCGGCGGTCCAATTGCGACTGCCGGAGGATTAGTCTTCATCGGCGCGACGCTGGACCGCGCGATTCGGGCCTTCGACGTCGAAACCGGCCGCGAGCTGTGGAAGGCCGACCTGCCCGCGGGCGCGCGTGCTACGCCGATGACGTACGAGGCGGGCGGGCGGCAATTCGTCGTCATCGCCGCCGGTGGCGGCGGCCCGTTCGGCGCCGGCGACGCGATCATCGCGTTTGCACTTCCGAAGTGAGGAGCCTAACCTAAGGCGTGCAAACCCTTCCCTCTTCCCCCGTCCCCCTTCCCGTGATCATTGATACCGATCCGGGGATCGATGATTGCCTGGCGCTGCTCCTGGCTCTCAGTTCCCCGGAGCTGGAGGTCCGCGCTGTCTCGATCTCGTACGGCAACACCGTCGTCGAGAACGCCTATCGCAACGCCGTCGAGATCCTTCGCAAGGTGAAGCATCCGGTGCGCGTGCCGCTCGGCATCGGCGCCCGCCGGCCGCTCAAGCGGCAGCTCCACGTGGCGGACGATACCCACGGTCCCACCGGCCTGGGCTACGCTGATGTGCCGCCCGCCGGTGTGATTCTCGACTATGTACGGCCGCTCGAGCGGCTCTTGGAGGCCCAGCCGGAGCCCGTCACACTTGTGACACTCGGTCCCGTCACCAGCCTGGCTCTCGTGCTGCGTGCCAATCCCGGCTTGGTTCGCGACAAAGTCAGCCGCCACGTCGCCATGATCGGCAACATCGAAGCGGCTGGAAATCAGACGCGCTTCTCCGAGTTCAACGCCTGGTGCGATCCCGAGGCGCTCGCTACCGTGCTCGCTGCCGAGATCCCGACCGAGATGATCGGGCTCGACGTGACGCGGAAGCTGGTGATCAAGGGAAGTGAAGTCGAACGGCTCGCGCAGCACTCGCCCTGGCTGCATGACGCGCTGCGCTTCTACGTCGAGTTCCACAAGAAGCAGGAGGGACTGGACGGCGCGGTGATCAACGACGTCCTCGCCATCGCGTACCTCATCCAACCAGATGTGCTGACGTTCAGCGATCTACGGCTCACGGTTGATCTGGATGACGGGCAGAGTCGTGGTCGAACCAAGCTCAATCCCAAGGGCTCCTTTACGCGCGTCGCGATGGAGGTGCATCCGCCGCCGGTGCGCCGGCTGCTGTTCGAGCGCGTGCTGCCCGCAGGTGCGCTCGTCGAGGAGGCGCTGGCATGACGATTCCCCGCAAGGTTGCGGTGATCGGCGCCGGCGACATCGGCGTCGGCTGGGCCGCGTTGTGCGCGTCGGCCGGATGGCCGGTGGCGATCTTCGACCTGAACCCGGAGATCATGGAGCGCGCGTCGATCGAAGTCGAGCGGCGTACGCGCGCGCTTGTCGCGCTCGACCGCGCGCCCGAGAGTATCGTCGAACGAGGCCTCAGGGAGCTGGTTCGGGCGCAGTTTCTCTCCGAAGCGGTCCAGGATGCCGATTGGATCATCGAGGCAATTCACGAGGACGTGGTCGCGAAGCAGAAGCTGCTCGCCGGCATCGAGCAGCAGGCCGGGGAGGATGCGCTGATCAGCTCGTCCTCGAGCGGCCTTCCCCCGACCGAGATCTTCGGCAGGATGCGCCGCCTCGACCGCTGCCTCGTGACACACCCGCTGAATCCGCCCGAGTTGATTCCGCTCGTCGAAGTAGTGCCCGAGGACCGCACGTCGGCCGCCAGCATGAATCGCGCGGTGGAGTATCTGCGCTCGCTCGGGCGCTTCCCGATCGTCCTTAAGAAGTCGATCCCGGGTTACGTCGTTGGCCGCGTGTCCGCTGCGGTATGGAGGGAATGCATCGACTTGGTCCTGCGTGGCGTGATCAGCGTGGACGACCTCGACCGCGCGGTGTCGCTGGGGCCGGCGATCGGCTGGGCCGCCGCTGGCCCCCACCTCACCTACCACTTGGCGGCCGGGGAGGACGGCATCCGGAGCTTCACGCAGCACCTACTGGCGAGCTTCGAGAGTTGGTGGCAGCAGCTCGCCCATTGGGCGCAACTCGACCCCGAGCAGCAGCGGGCGTTGATCCAGTCGATTGAAAGGGCTTACAAGGGGAAGGTCGAGTTCCTGCGGGAGGCGCGAGACCGCCGTCTCAGCGCGATTCTCAAGTCCCTGGAGCAGGCGCGCGCACCATCAAGATCGGAATCCGACTGACGTGTCGCAATGCTGTCGCGGTGGTGCCGTGAACCACGTCGCTCAGCAACGAGTGCCCGTGCGTCGCCATCGCGATTAAATCGACGTTTTCCCGCTCGGCTGTCGCCGCGATTTCCTTGGCCGGATCGCCCGCCGCCAGCACCGCGTCCACATCGATGCCGGCCTGCCGCAGCTCCTGGGACATGCGCTCCAGGTAGGCCCGGTCTTCCTTCATCTCCTGTGACTCGCGCAGGTTGAGCTGCTCCATGTTCCGTGCCGCCCAGCCGTCTGCCACGTGCACGAGCACGACCTCTGCGCCGAGCAGCTTCGCGAGGCCCATGACGTGTTTGAGAATTGCGGCGTCGGCGGGACCGTTCTCGAGCGGCACGAGGATGCGCTTGTACATCAGCCGATCCAGCCGGCGAAGATCCGCACCAGGAGCCAGGCATTGAAGGCCGCGATCGCCCCCGCGACGACGTAGGCGAGCACTTTGAGCCAGGTAGGGTTCACGAACGCGCCCATCTTCAGGCGGTCCGAGGTGAACCGCACTAGCGGGAAGACCGCGAACGAGAGCTGCAGACTGAGGATCACCTGGCTGAGGATCAGGAGTTGGGCGGTGCCGTGCTCCCCGAAGAAAATAGCCGTCAGCGCGGCGGGCACAATCGCGATCAATCGTGTGATGAGGCGGCGCAGCCAGGGCCGGATCCGGATGTTCAGGAACCCTTCCATCACGATCTGGCCCGCCAGCGTGCCTGTCAGGGTCGAATTCTGGCCCGACGCGAGCAGCGCGAACGCGAAAACGGCGCTGGCGCCCGTCACGCCGAGCAGCGGCGTCAGCAGGCGGTAGGCGTCCTGGATCTCGGCGACGCCCGTTTCCCCGGCGCGGTGGAACGTGGCCGCCGCGACGACGAGGATCGCCGCATTGATGAATAGCGCGAACGAGAGCGCAACCGTCGAATCGATGAACGCGAACTTCACCGCCTCGCGTTTGCCCGCGGCCGTCTCCTCGTAGCTTCGGGTCTGCACAACCGACGAGTGGAGATAGAGGTTGTGCGGCATCACGGTGGCGCCAAGGATGCCGATCGCGATGTATAGCTTGTCGGGATCCTTGAGGATGGTGGCGCTTGGCAGGAAGCCCCTGAGCACGGCGCCGGCATCCGGCTTCGCAATCAGGATCTCGAACAGGAAGCAGCCCGCGATGGTCGCAATTAGTACGACGACCAACGCCTCGAGCAGCCGGAATCCTTTTTGCTGCATGTAGAGCACGATCAGCACGTCGAGTGACGTGATCGCGATGCCCCACGCGAGCGGGATGCCGAACAGCAGGTTCAAGGCGATCGCCGAGCCGATGACTTCCGCAAGGTCGCACGCGGCGATCGCGATCTCACAGATGATCCACAGGAAGAAGGACACCGGCCGCGAGTAGTGATCGCGGCACGCCTGCGCCAGATCGCGGCCGCTCACGATGCCGAGCTTCGCGGCGAGACCCTGCAACAGAATTGCCATCAGGTTGGACAGCAGGATGACCGTGAGCAGTGCGTACCCGAACCGGGCGCCGCCCGCGAGATCGGTCGCCCAGTTGCCGGGGTCCATGTAGCCGACGGCGACCAAGTATCCCGGACCTGCAAACGCGAGCGCCTTCTTCCACCACGCACCCGGTTTGACCGGGACCGTGCGGTAGACCTCCGCCAGACTCGGCGTCAGTCGCGGATGCCGCCAGCCCGCGTCGATTACGCTATTCGCCATCGATCGGCCTGCAGAACAGCAACAACCCGAGCTCCTGGCCCACGACGCGAGTCGTACCGTCGCCCAGACGCGCCATCGTCGGACCGTTGAACGGCTGCCGGTCGATCACGGTGAGACGCACTCCCGGAGTCAGCCCTTGCTCGGCGAGATAGTGCAGCCGCTCGGTGTTTTCATCCCCGACTTCCTGCAACACGACACTGCGGCCCACCTCGGTCTCGGCGAGCGTCACCAGCTCGGCTTCTTCGATTTCACCAGCGGCCGTCGGAATCGGCGCGCCGTGCGGATCGTAGCGCGGCTCGCCCAGCGCGTCCGCCAGGCGCTCGATCAACTTCTCGGACACCGCGTGCTCCAATCGCTCGGCTTCGACGTGCACATCACCCCAGTCATAGCCGAGCTTGCTCGTGAGATAGGATTCGAGAATGCGGTGGCGACGGATCATCTGCAGCGCGGCGCGCCGACCCTGGTGAGTGAGCTGCACGCCGCGGTACGGAACGTGCTCGATGAGTCCGGTCTCGGAGAGCCGTTTCATCATGCCGCTGACCGAGGGAGGCGCGACGTCGAGCATCTCAGCGATGTCGCTCGTGGTCGCAAAACCGCCCTGGCTGGTGAGATGAAAAACGGACTTGAGGTAGTCCTCGACGGACCGTGTCAGCGGTGGTTGCGGGGACCGAGTCGCGGCGTTCATCGAACCTCCCGGGCAATGCCCTGTCAACGAGACAGGGCATTAGGCTAGGCTAATTCTCAAATATTGTCAAGCGAAGATGTGGATTTTGTGGGGCTAAGAAACTAGGCTAATTAACGGTGTGAGAATGCGCTCGCTCATCCCCCATATAGTGCGATTTCCCAGCGTATATGCGGGAAGTACCCGTCGGGGGATGCCAGGATGATCGACCACGACCTCCCCCTGCACTCCCGGGGCTTGGAGAGCCCGGAAGGCTACCCAGAAGGAGTCTTGGACCTCCGGGCTCAGTACAATCGTGGGCCGCGTCGTCAACGCGAATACAAATGGACGCACGACAACCGGCGGCAGCACCGGTGTCCGCGGGTAGAGATCGTCGAGAACACCAAGCCGTTCCGCGGCCGACAAATCCACGCCGACTTCTTCCATCGTTTCGCGGATTGCGGTCGCCAGGAGATCGGCGTCGCCGGGATCGCGGCGCCCGCCGGGAAATGCGATCTGGCCTGACCAGGTGTCGCCGGCACGCACCGCGCGGTGAATGAACAGTGCCTCGAGCCCTTCGTCGCCGTCGTGCAAGATCACCGCGACGGCCGCCGCGATCATCCCCGGCTCGAACGGGACTTCAGTCGGCCGGTACTCGCGCAGCTTGAGACGTGCTGCTTGCAGCGTGGCCACCCTTCCCTCTTCCCCCGTCCCCCTTCCCCGTTTTAAGCCGAGACCTCCTCGCCGCCGTCCACGTTGATCACGTTGCCCGTGATCCAGTCGGCGCCGGGGGTCGAGAGTGCCACGATCGCGCCACCCAAATCGGCGGGCGTCGTGAGCCGGTGGTGCGGATTCCGCTGCGTGGCGATCTCGACGAGTTTCTCGTTGCCCGGAATCTTGCGCAGCGCGGGCGTATCGGTCACGCCACCGCGCAAGGCGTTTACGGTGATCTCGTAGGGTGCGAGTTCGAGCGCGAGCTGGCGAGTGTGGGACTCGAGTGCCGCTTTGGCTGCCGACACCGCGCCGTACGTCGCGAACACGCGCGTCGAGCCGGATGACGTCATCGAGAAGATCCGACCACCCTTCCCCATCAACCCGTGCGTCACGACGCCCTGCGCCCAGTAGACGAGCGAATGGGCCATCACGTCCAGCGTCATGTCGATATTGGCCTTGTTCAGGACGTCCGCGCCGATGTACGGCTTCAAAGTGCCGAACGCGAGCGAATGCAGCAGCACCGCGATGTTGAGCTGTTGTTTGGCGAGCTCGGCGAGAACCTGGCTGCGCTTCTCTTCGTCGGCGGCGTTGATATTGAAGTACTGCGTCTTGCGACCCAGCTTCTCGATGTCCCGCCGGATTTCCGCTACGTGCTCGAGGCCCGCCTTGCGGTCGAGGTGCACACCAACGACGTCGTAACCCGCCTGCGCGAGCGCGCGGGCAGCGCCCTCGCCGAAGCCGCTCGACGCTCCGAGGATGAGCGCCCATTTCGAAGCCTTCATTTGCGCGTGTGGGGTATCGGTCATGGCGGTATAATAGCCTCCATCCAATGAGAAGCCACGTGTGGATGGGAATCGGCCTGATTGCCGCCCTCTTGCTTGGACTGCTCGCGGCCAACTTGGCGGAGCACCAGCACCCGGCGCTGGCCAACGCGCTGACCGCCATTCAGCCCGTCGGCGACATCTTCAAGAACCTGCTGTCGATGGTCGCGATTCCACTCGTGGCGACGGCGCTTTTTGCCGGCCTCGCCAAGCTGGGCGAGCTGCGGATGCTGGGGCGGCTCGTCGTCCGCACTCTCGCGTTCTTCTGGATTACTTCGGTCATCGCGATTGCGTTGGGTTTCGCCATCGGCAGCCTCATGCTGCCCCTCGGTGCGGTATCGCCGGACAAACAGGCCATCCTGCAGGCCGCAGCCGTCGACCCAGCCGCGATTCAGCGGGCTACCGCAGCCATTCCGACCGGTCTCCAGTTCATCGTCCAACTGGTGCCCGCAAATCCGTTCAAGGCGGCGGCCGACGGCAACCTGCTGCCGGTGATCGTGTTTGTGGCGATTTTAGCGATCGCGACCGCGACCCTGCCGCTCGAGCGGCGCACGCCGCTCATCAACATGGCCGATGCCGCGACGGACGCGCTCATCCGGATCGTGCACTGGGTCCTCGTCGTCGCACCAATCGGCATCTTTGCGCTCGTTGCGCCGACCGCGGCCCGGTACGGCTGGGACATCGTCCGGGCGATGCTGTGGTTCATCGCCGCCGTCATTGTCGGGGTCGTCATGTTCCACGCGCTCGTCTACCTGCCGAGTGTGGCGCTGATCGGTCGTGTTTCGCCGCGGCGTTTTTTCCGCGCCGCCTACCCGGCGATGTTCATGGGCTTCTCGGCAACGACCTCGATGGCGGCCCTGCCCTACATGATCGACGCGGCAGACAAGGATCTGCAGATTCCGCGCCCGGTCTCCGGTTTCGTGCTCCCGCTCGGCGCCAGCCTCAACCGCGCCGGCAGCGCGCTGTTTCAGGCGATCGCCGTGCTGTTCGTGGCGCGTCTCTACGGCATTCCATTCGGCCTCGCCCAGATGTCGCAAGCAGGCATCGCGGTGTTTCTCGCATCGTTGACCGTCGCGGCGGTCCCGTCAGGCGGCGTCATCAGCCTCTTCCCGGCATTTCAGGCGACCGGCCTGCCCATCGCCGGCCTCAGCATCTTGATGGGCCTCGACCGCATCTCCGACATGTTCCGCACGATGACGAACGTCACCGGCCATCTGGCGAGTGCCGTTGTGGTCGGGTCATTCGAGAACCGAAAATGAGCTGGCTGCTCGCAGCGCCGTGGATTCTGGGGCTGCTGCTGATTGTCTCTCGCTACCTGATTCACGGACCCCGGCTGCGCGCCAGCGCTACCAGCACCCGAATGCCGTTGTAAAAGCCATGCCCCGTCTGCGTCGCTCCAGGATCGTCGCCCTTAAAGGAGAAACGGCCGGCCGAAACGACACAATCGCTTAAGGCGTGGCGATCACCCGCTGCGCCAGAACCACGCCAGCCACGACGCTCGCCGCCGCTGCCCCCACATGCAGGATCGTCGCCCAGCGCGCGCCGCGGTCGGCCGCAAACCGCACGAGCACCGACAGTGTGAGCGACACGCCCAGCATCCCAACAATCGTCCCCGCGCTGAAAGCGGCGAAGTACACGAGCCGGGACATCGTATCGGGAACGGCCGCGACAAGCAGCGCCGCAATGGCCCCACTGCCCGCGAGCCCGTGCGCGATACCGAAACCGAGCGAGCGTCGTGCGTCGACGACCGCGTGCGTGTGCCCATGGCTCGGATCGCCGGCGTGACTGTGCAAGTGAAAATGCGGAGCAGCAGCCGTGTGGGCGTGCGCGTGCATATGCCAGCGCCCGCGCACGTAGCGCCAGATCACGGCGGCGCCGAGCAGGATCAGCAAACCGGCCACGAGGAGCTCCGCTGCCGGCCAGAATCTGTCCGGCAAACGCACGCCGAGGACGATGATCAGCAGCGCAACGGCACCCACCGTCACCGTGTGCCCCAGGCCCCAGATCAGCCCCAGCCGGGCCGCGCTCCACAGCCGGGCGGCAGGTCTCGTGGCCAGCGTCGAGACGGCCGCAAGGTGGTCTGGCTCAAAGGCATGCCGGAATCCCAGCAGGCCACCGATGGCCAGAACCGCTACAATTGAAGGCGCCATTTTGAGCCCCAATCTAACTACAACCTTTTGGCCCGCTTGAATATCCAACTCCGTGCATGCCCAGACAGGTGCTCGAGGACACTCTGACTGCTGACTCGATAGCGGCCGATTCGGCACTCGCGGCAAGCGGGGATGCCAGTGCGTTCGAGCGCTTGTACCGGAGCCACGTTGCCCGGGTCCATACGCTGGTGCGCCGTATGCTCGACGCGGACGAAGCCGATGACGTCACGCAGGATGTCTTCATCCGCGCCTGGCAAAAACTGTCGACATTCCGCGGTGAGTCGGCATTCGGGACATGGCTGCACCGGCTGGCAGTGAACGTGGTCCTGGCCCGGCGCAAGAACGTCGGGATCGAGCGCACCCGCTTCATCCATGAAGACGAACCGCTCGAAAGGGTAACCGGACGCTCAGCGACACCGGACTTGTCGATGGATTTCGAGGAAGCGCTGGCCAGTCTTCCTAAAGGAGCACGGCAGGTGTTCGTACTGCACGACGTGGAGGGGTATCGCCACGAGGAAATCGCGCGCATGCTTGGCGTCGTGCCGGGCACATCGAAATCGCAGCTGCATCATGCGCGGATGGCGCTGCGGAGGCACTTGGAACGATGAACGATCAGTGGACGAATCGGCTTTCGGAATACATCGACGACGAGCTCGATAGCACCGAGCGCGCCGCGATCGAAGCCCACCTTGCGACCTGTGGTCGCTGCTACGCGACGCTCGGCGAGCTGCGCCAGGTGGTCGCGCGCGCGAAGGCGCTCGAGGACACGCCGCCTGCGACCGATCTATGGCCGGGGATCCATGCGCGGCTGATCCCGGGGCGGCGCCCCGGGGTAAGCCGCGGCGCGATTAGCCCCCGTCGCCGCGTCAGTTTCTCGATCCCGCAGCTTCTCGCCGCGAGTATCGCGCTGGTGCTGCTGTCGGGTGGCGGTGTTTGGCTCGCCGTGCAGCAGCGGGCGACGAAGACTGCCGCCGAGCCTGTAGTCGTGACTCAACGTTCAACCGCCAGGGTTGCCAATTGGACGGGGTCTACCGATGCCGCCATCGCCGAGCTGCAGGCCGCACTGACGCAAAACGAGAAGCGGCTCGATTCCACGACCGTGCGCATCGTGCGGAAGAATCTGGCCATTATCGATCGGGCGATCGCTGAGGCGCGCATTGCGCTGCGGAACGACCCGGGCAACGCGTACCTGAACCTCCATCTCGCCAACACGATGCGGCGCAAGGTGGAGTTGCTGCGGCGTGTGAACGACATGGCTGCAGCCCGGTCCTAGGAGGAGAACAGACATGCTTGCAACGCTGGCCGCCGCGATGCTGGTCACGGTCGCACCGCAGAGGCAAACCGATACGACCATCGCCGTGCCGGCCGGCGCCAGCCTTTCGGTCAACAACTTCGGAGGCGGGATCACCGTCCACGGGTGGAGCGAGAATCGCGTGAAAGTGCACGCGGAGACCGGCCGCCGCGGACGGGTTGAAGTCTCGCTGGTGGGGAACACGGTGGTCGTCAAGGCGAGCAGTCGCGAAGGCGCGCCATCGGTCATGGACTTCGACATCACCGTGCCACAATCGATGGGTGTCAGTCTCAGCGGGACCTACGCGGACATCACGGTGGACGGGGTGCAGGGACCGATCAACGCGGAGACCGTGAACGGCGAGGTCAACGTGCGTGGAGGCAAAGGCATCATCACCCTCCACTCGATCCAGGGATCTGTGACACTCGCCGACGCCTCGGGACGTATCGAGGTGAACTCGGTCAACGAAGACATCGCGCTGACGAACGTCAGCGGCGAAATCAAGGTCGAGACCACAAACGGCGGCATCATGATGACCGGAATCCAGTCGTCGAGCGTCGATGCCGGCACGATCAACGGCGACGTGCTCTACGAGGGAACCGTCACGGACGGCGGGTCGTACAGCTTCGCGTCGCACAACGGGGACATCTCAGTCTCCATCCCGGATCGCGCCAACGTCACTGTGGCTACGGCGACCGCGAACGGCGAGATCGATGCGAGCTTTACGCTCCCGCTCACGAGCACGACGGGGAAGCATCGCAAGACGTTCAAGATCGGCTCGGCGAGCGCGCGCATGGAGCTGGAGTCGTTCCAGGGGGATATCAAGCTCCGCCGTCCCCAGGAGCTGCGGGATCGGATCGATCGCAAGCACAAACACGACCAGAACGAAAACGAGAACGACAGCGATTCCGACTCCAGCTGGCACTTCGACTTGGGCAGCGTGACCGCGTACGCAACCCGATACGCAGCAGCATACGCACCCAAGTACGCGGCGCAATATGCCGCGCAGTACGCGCCCAGATACGCGCGCCAATACGCGAGGGCCTACAGTCGGACATACGCGGACACCTACAAGTGGCAGCGTTCGAGAAAGCACTAACCGGGAGATTCGATGCGAACCGTCTTGATCGCCAGCGCGCTGTCCCTCGGCGCACTCACAAGCGCGACTGCGCAGGACTTCAACTGGCATGGCCGGCTTGCCGCCGGGAAGCGGCTGGAAGTGAAGGGCGTGAACGGCGACGTGCGGGCGGTGGTGGCCAGCGGCGCCGAGGCGGTCGTGAACGCGCGGAAGCAAGCGCGCCGCTCCGACCCGGACGAGGTGAAGATCGAAGTCGTGGAATCGGATGAGGGCGTGACGATCTGTGCCGTCTACCCCACGCCTCCGCGCGCTCGACACGAGAACATCTGCGAGCCGGGTGACCACTGGAGCTCCAGCACCGACAACAACGACGTCACCGTCGACTTCGAGGTGCAGGTCCCCGCGGGCATCGAGTTCGACGGGCAGACGGCGAACGGCGAGATGTCGGCGGAAGGGCTGAAGGGCGACGTGCGCGCGAGCAGCGTGAACGGCAGCGTGCGGGTTTCCACGACCGGCCTCGCCGAGGCGTCGACCGTCAACGGCTCCGTGTACGCCGAGATGGGGCGGGCGAACTGGTCCAACGATCTCAGATTCAGCACGGTCAATGGCGGGATCACGCTGATTCTGCCTGCGAAGCTCGACACCGACGTCCGTGCCACCACCGTGAACGGCGATATCGAGTCCGACTATCCGCTGACGATGTCGGGAAAGTTCGGTCCCCGGCGGTTGCGGGGCACGATCGGCGCGGGCGGGCGGTCGTTGAATCTGAGCACGGTGAATGGAGAGATCAGATTGAAGAAGGGCACAGATTAGGCACAGCCGGCAGTCTTTCGGTACCTAATTCGTAACGTCCCAAGCCCACCTTAGCCCCTCTTTCACGAGGGGCTTTGGTGTTGCGGGACATTCTCGCCCGCACGACGCAGATCGAGAGTCTCCGCGAGCTGTTCGGCGCGCTGGGCTACGAAGCGGCCTGGGAACCCGTGCCGGTGCGCGCGTGGCTGGGCGAGACGACGACCGTCGACCGAGCCGCGCTGATCGCGCGACACGGCGCGTTTCGAGTCTTTGCGCTCGCGGCTTCCACCCCCGAGGAGGCAGCGCGCACCGCGGCTCGGCGACTGTCCGCCGGAGCGGAGCGCGGCCTGGCGTGTGCGCTCGGCGGTCAGCCACTGCGGCTGGTCTGCGCCGCAGGCCCGGTGGGTCTTCGGATGGCCACGATCCCCCTCGCCAATCCCACCGGCTCGGCGCTGGCAACCCTCGAACGGCTCGCCCCAGGGAAGGGAGAATCGGCGCTGGCGCTCTCGTTACGAATCGGCGAGGTGCTGGCGAGTGAAGGCGTCACGCCGCGGTTCTTTCGTGCGTTTCGTCGTACACTGGATCGGCTGACCGACCGGCTACCCCCCCCGCGCTCGCGTCTGGATCGTCACGCCCTCGCGCTCACGGCACTCACGCGCGTGCTGTTCCTCTATTTCATTCAGTCGAAGGGCTGGTTGAACGGCGATACGAGATATGTGGCGCGGTTACTCGATCGGGCGCTGGCTGCTCGGCGCCACTTTCATCGCTCCTTCCTCCACGCGCTCTGTTTTGGCGCGTTGAATCGGCCGCCGGCTGAGCGCGGTGCAGCGGCGCGCGCGTTGGGCAAGATCCCATTCCTCAATGGCGGTCTGTTCGAGCCGTCGACGTTGGAGCGGCAGCACGGCCCGGCCATTTGGGGCAACAGCGACTGGCGTGACGCGTTCGATGATCTGTTCGAGCGATTCCACTTCTCCGTCCGCGAGCACGACACCGGCGAGTTCATCGCTCCCGACATGCTCGGCCGTGTGTTCGAAGGCGTGATGGATCCCGACGAGCGCCGCGCGAGCGGCACTTACTACACGCCCGCGTCTCTCGTGCGCGAGATGGTACGGGCCGGGCTCGAAGCTGCTCTCACGCATCGACTCGGTGTTCCTCCAGCGGCGGCTGCACGGTGGGTGCACGACGGCATTGCTCCCCGTCCCGCTCCCGACCTGCGCGGCCTCACCGTACTCGATCCGGCGGCGGGATCAGGCGCCTTTCTTCTGGGGGCGCTCGATGAGCTGGTGGGACTGCGGCGCGCCGCCGGCGAAGGGCCGACCCTAGCCGTGAAACGCGACGTTCTCGCCCGCTCGCTGTTCGGCGTGGATCTGACGCCGACGGCTGTACGCCTCACTGAGCTGAGATTGTGGCTGGCACTCGTCGCCGAGGAGGACAGTGCCGACATGACCCAGATAGCACCTCTGCCGAACCTCGATGGGCACGTGCTGCAGGGCGACGCGCTCCTCGATCCCGTGATGCTGGCGGCCTCACTGGGCGGCCGCGCCTTCCGGGGAAGCACTGCCGAGGTACGCAGGCTCGCGGTCGCGCGCCGGACGCACTTCCTTCTGACGGGCGCGGAAAAGCGTGCGGCGCAGACGGAGTTACGCCGCTCAGAAACGGCACTCGCGCGGACGCTCCTGAACGATGGCTGCGCGGCGCTCGAATCGGCGATCGCCGAGCTACTCAGCATGGCGCGGAATCGCGACCTGTTTGGTAAGACCCGGGGACTGAACCTGGAACAGCGGCTGCGGCTCGCGCGCCTGCGGCAGAGCTTGCGAGAGCTGCGAGCTGCGCAACGCACGCTGCGACACGAAGGCGGCGCTCCCTTCTTTTCCTTCGAGTCCCACTTCGCGGATGTAATGCTGCAAGGTGGGTTCGACCTGGTAACTGGAAATCCGCCGTGGGTGCGCGCGGAGCGCTTGTCGCCCCGCGTCCGCGAAACACTCGCCACGCGGTACACCTGCTGGCATCCCGCGGCAGCTCGTGGCTTCGCGCATCAGCCCGATCTCGCGGTCGCATTCACGGAGCGCGCGTTCGAGCTGGCACGACCGGGCGGAATCGTCGCCCTCCTCGTTCCGGCGAAGCTCGCAACCAGCGGCTACGCCGAGCCGCTGCGCCGGCGGCTGGCGCACAACACCCGCATCGAGCGCGCCTCCCCACTCCCCGAGCGTGTGGCCCAGACGTTTGGCGCAGCCGTATACCCGATGGCGCTGGTGGCCGCGCGGGCGGATCCGTCTGGGAGAGAGCTGACGAGCACCGCCTTGGGGCCAAAGTCCGCAACGCCGGCCGTTCCCCAAAAGCGGCTGCAGAACGACGGCCCCTGGATTCTCACGCCGGGCGCGGAGCGTATCAGCCGGCGGCTCCGCGCCGAATTCCCCACCGTCGGGGATCGCTGGTCGCCGCAGCTCGGCGTGAAGACGGGCGCCGATGATCTATTCGTCCTCGATCGGGAATGTCAGGGAACGCGACCAGCCATCCGGGGGCGCGACATTGCCGCGTGGTGCTGCCGTCCACGCCGCTATGTCCTCTGGACGCACGGACCCGACGGCCTGCCGCTCGCGCGACTGCCCAGCGAGCTCACGGCGCGGCTGTCCCACCATGAGGAACGATTGCGCCGGCGGGCCGACTACAAAGCCGGGCCACCGTGGCAGCTGTTCCGCACCGGCCTCGGATTCGCGGCGCATCGCGTGGTGTGGCCCGATCTCAGCCGTCGCCTCGCCGCGGCGGTGCCGGCCGCGGAGCTGGTGCCGCTCAACACCGTCTACGGCATCGCGACGCGCGATGCGGCCGACGCGGCCGCCCTGGCGGCGCTGTTCAATTGCCGCTGGCTCACGGCACTCGCGCGCCTCGTCGCCGATCCCGCGCGCGGCGGCTTCCGGCGCTTCAATGCACGCGTCGTGCGCGGCCTACCGGTGCCGGCCAGCGAGTCAAGCGTGTGGGCGGCGCTCACGCGTTGCGGCCAGCATTGTGAATCCGCTGACGACCTCATCGCTGATGCCTTCCAACTCGATGGCGCCGATCGCCGCGCGCTGGCCGCGGATTCTCTCTGAGCACCTCGTTCCGGTGCCGGAACCCCTCGCCTTCGCCCTCGCGCCGGGCGGGGCGGGGGGGACGGGGGGGGCGCCGCCGCGCGACGTCGTCAGCAGCGCGGCGCGGGCGCTGCTCGACTGCACACCGCTGGCGCCGAACGCATGGCCTGCGTGGCTCGCGCCACACCAAGTTCCCGCCGCCGAGCGACTGACCACGATCATCGCGCGGCACGGCGGCGCGCTGCTCGCGGACGAAGTGGGCCTGGGCAAATCATACGTCGCGCTCGCGGTTGCGCTCGCCCGTCGCGAGCCGTTCGCGCTGGTCGTCCCCGCTGTCCTCGTGCCCCAATGGAGGACGCTCCTGGAGCGATTTGGCGTGCACGACACCCCAATCATCACCCACGAGTCCCTCAGTGTATCGCCCGTCAGGCAGACCGACCGTCCGACCGTCGCCTTTGTCGTCGTTGACGAAGCCCACCGGTTCCGCAATCCCGACACGAACCGATATCGTGCGTTGGCACGACTCGTGGTGCGCAGCCGGGTCCTGCTGATCACCGCGACGCCCATCCATAATTGCGTCGCCGATTTGCTGCATCTGCTCCGGTTGTTCCTCCGGGATCACGCCTTCGCCGCGCTCGGCGTTCCCTCGTTGCGGAATGCCGCGCGACGTGAAGCCGACCGATCGCTGGCTCCCGCCGCGGTGGCGCGAGTCATCGTCGCGCGCTCCCGCGAGCGCGTGCAGACAAGCTATGACGGCGGACCGGTGAGCATGGTGTTTCCACGATCGACGACCGAAGCGCTGCGCGTCGGTCCCGGACCGGAGGCGCTGATCTCGGATCTTGTCGCTGGTGTCGCGCAGTTACGCGCGGGCGGCGGAGCGGCTCCGCTGCTGCGTCTGATGCTGTTGCGACGCCTGGGATCGAGTCTCTCCGCCTTCAGGGTGGCGCTTACGCGCCACGACGCCTACCTCGATCTCGCGACTCGTGCCGCAGCCGAAGGGCGCGCGCTGACGCCGCGAGAGTTTCAGCGCTGCTTCCCGCGCGCCGCCGAGTCCGATATTCAGCTCGTCCTGTTCCCCCTTTTGCTGGAACACGGGGGAGGGGGTCCCGCACCATTCGCGCACGATCGTCGCATCCTGTCGCGACTGCGCGGGCTGCTGGCGCGCCCGTCTACGGGCGATCCCAAAGCCGACGCGCTGGAACGTCTGCTCGCCGAACGGGCCGTCAAAACGATCGTCTTTACCGACGCTCAACCCACCGCGCGATACCTTCTGCAGCGGCTGCGTCATCGACGGGTCGCCGCGGTATTCGGACACGGCGCCCGCTTTGCGACGGGAGACGCGCCCCGGCAAGAGGTGCTGCGCGCCTTCGCGCCACGGGCGCAGGGTGGCTCGCGTCCGGTCGCCGCCCTCGAGACCGATGTTCTGATCGCCACCGACCTGTTGAGCGAGGGGCTCAACCTGCAGGACGCCGAGCGCGTCGTGCATTACGACTTGCCCTGGAGTCCCGCGCGCCTCGCGCAACGCGTGGGCCGGATCGACCGACTCGGCTCGTCGCACTCTTCGATCACGACGGTCACATTCCTGCCGCCCCCACCACTGGCCCGTGCACTCGCGATCGAGGAGCGCCTGGCAAGGAAGACTGGGGCGCAACAAGTTGCCGGGACCAATGGCCGGCTGGACTGGTGCGATCAGCTGGCGACGCTCGCGTCATCCCAATGCAGAGCGCCGGTTGGCTCCTGCGCGGCGGTCGTGGGAGAACTGCCCTGCACCGTGCTCGTGGTCCGAATCGCGAAGTTAGTGGAAGCCATCGTCGTCGAAGGAGAAACGGCGCGCACGAATCCGGCTGCCGCGACACGCATTCTCGCCGCCGCTGGTGCCGCCGAGCCAGTTGCCGTCGATCGCCAAATTGTACAAAAGGCCACTGACGCGGCTGCCCCGCTGATTAGATCCCGATTGGCGGCGGTTCAGGACGCGCGCTGGCGGGCGAGTGATCGGGATCGCTTCGCGCGGCGTCTCATTCCCTGGGTGCTCTCAGCCGCGCGACGTGCCGCGCGTCGCGGCGATGGGGAGCAACTCAGCGACCTCGATGCATTGGTCTCACGGCTGGCGGCGGGAATGACCGCGGGTGAAGAGCTGCTGTTGGAGGACCTTCTGTCGCGGCCACAACCGCTGCTAGTACCTGACCTGCTGGCGTGGCATCACGCTCTGCCACCTGCCGACGCGGAAGACTCGGCCATCAAGGTTGAGCTCGTTGCCGCGCTGATGGTTGTTGCGTAGGTCGTCACCGGTTCCGCAACATGGCTGTAGATTCCCCGTGTGACTCTCACCACCTTTCTGTTCGATCTCGACGGCACGATCATCGACTCCATCGAGCTCATCCTGCGCTCCTATCGTCACACGATGGCGCTGCACCGCTCCAGTGAGCCGATGCCGCCCGACGACGTGTGGATCAAGGGGCTGGGCACGCCGCTGTGGGCGCAGTTCGGGGAGATCACACAGGATAAGGAGGAGATCGAGGCGATGGTGCAGACATACCGCACCTACAACCTCACGCACCACGACGCGCTCGTGAAACCGTATGAAGGCGTCGTCGACGAGATACGACGGCTCAAGCAGCACGGCAAGAAACTTGGCCTCGTGACGAGCAAGCTGCGTGATGGTGCCATGCGCGGGCTCCGGATTTCGGGACTGGACCACGCGTTCGATCTCGTTCTAGGCTGCGACGACGTCACACACTCCAAGCCGCATCCGGAGCCCGTCCTGAAAGCCATCGACGAATTGGGGACGCCGCGTGAGAGCACCGTCTTCGCGGGAGACTCGCGACACGACATGGAATCGGGGCGCGCCGCCGGCGTAAAGACTGCCGCCGTGCTGTGGGGACCGTTCGATCGCGCCGACCTCGAAGACCTGTCGCCCGATTACTGGCTGGAGAAACCCCAGGACTTGCGCGAGCTTTACGAGCCATGAGCCCGAAATTCGTCCCCTTCGAGCTGGAACGGTGGCAGAGCACCTGGGAAAACCGGGTCCGCTTCAATCTCTCCGAGTCCGGCGTGCACCCCCTCTCGATTCACGAGCTACTCGGCCTGGCCGGCGCCTCGGCGCTGCCGCTGCTCGAAGTGCGCCTCGGCTACGCCCAGTCGAACGGCACCGACCTGCTGCGCGAGCGCATCGCCGCCCTCTACCCCGGCGCGTCGCCCGATCAGATCCTGGTCACGACCGGCAGCTCCGAAGCGAACTTCGTGACCTGCTGGCGGCTGCTCGAACCCGGCGACAAGGTCGCCGTGATGATGCCGAATTACCTGCAGACCTGGGGACTGGCGCAGAACTTCGGCGCGCAGGCGAAGGCCTTTCAGCTGCACGAAAAGGAAGGGTGGCAGCCCTACGCCGAAGAGATTCGCACTGCGATCGCACCCGGCACCAAGCTCGTGGTCATCACCAATCCGCATAACCCCACCGGCCACGTGCTCGGCGACGCGGCGCGCAAGGTGATTCTCGAGCGTGCCGCGGAGGTGGGAGCCTGGATCCTGGCAGATGAGGTCTATCAGGGCGCCGAGCGCGACGGCAAGACGACCGAGTCCTTCTGGGGCGGTGGCTACAACAAAGTCATCATCGTGAACGGTCTGTCGAAAGCGTACGGCCTCCCGGGACTGCGCATCGGCTGGATCGTGGCACAGCCCGCGTTCACTCAGGAGGCCTGGGCTCGCCACGACTACACGACGATCGGGCCGTCGGGCGCGTCGGATCACCTCGCCTCGGTCGCGCTCGAACCGCTGGTGCGTGAAAAGCTGATCGAGCGCACACGGCGCATCCTGCACGCGAACTATCCGGTGATGGAAGCGTGGCTCAAGACGTTCGGCGACACATTCTCGTGGCATCCACCGCACGCCGGCGCGATTTGCTGGGCGCGCTACCGCGGCGCCATCCCCGCGCCCGAAGTCGTCGAGAAGCTGCGCGCGCAACACAGCGTGCTGCTCTGCCCGGGCGATCACTTTGGGATGCCCGGATTTCTGCGGTTCGGCTACGGCGGCGACCTGAAGCACTTCCAGGAGGCGTTGGCCGAGACGGAGCGCGGTCTCCGGAGGCTGTTCTCCGACTGAAAGTCGTCCCGCTCGAGGCATTTCGAGACAAGCGGGAAGGTGAGATTACGATTGCGGATTTGACGGGCGCCGGTGTGCAGGACGCGGCGATCGCGGCTGTGGTGGTGGAGGCTCTCGGCTTATGAATGCGACGACACTTATACGAGCACCGCAGGACGACGCCGAAGTCGGTGCGGTCACCCTGGCAGGCCCCGAGGAAGTGCGGGCCGCACTCGACGCCAACGTCGCAGCGACGCGGGCGTGTCGCGAACTGCCCGCCTATGCTCGCGCCGCGGCATTGCGCAAGATCGCCGACGGGTTGGAAGCGGCGCGCGCGGAGTTCGCGCGGACGTTGGCGCTCGAGGCGGGCAAGCCGATCACGCAGGCCAGGACCGAGATCGATCGCGCGATTTTCGTGTTCCGCGACGGCGCGGAAGAAGCCACAAGGATCGACGGTGAAGTGCTGCCGGCCGACGTCGTTCCCTGGGGCAAGGGCCGCCTCGCCATCACGCGGCGCTTCCCGCTGTCGCCGATTGTCGGGATCACGCCGTTCAATTTTCCGGTGCTGCTCGCCGCTCACAAAATCGCCCCCGCGATGGCATGCGGCGCGACGATCACCCTGAAGCCGCCCCCCCAGGATCCGCTCACAACGCTCCGCCTCGGCGATCTCGTCAAGGCCTCCGGTTATCCGGACGGCGCGGTCAACATCGTCCCCTGTCATGTGGACGTCGCGCAGGTCCTCATTGAGGATCCGCGCGTCCGCCTCATCACATTCACCGGCAGCGCCAAGGCGGGATGGGCCATACGCGCCAAGGCCGGATCGAAGCGTGTGCTGCTCGAGCTGGGCGGCAACGCCGCGGTCATCGTCGAGCCGGACGCAGACCTCACGTGGGCCGCCGCGCGCTGCGCCATCGGCGGGTTTACCTACGCGGGCCAGTCGTGCATCTCGACGCAGCGCATTTACGTGCACGAGCGCGTCTACCAGGCATTTCTCGACTGGCTGCTCGAGAAGGTGAAACAGCTCAAGGTCGGTGACGTGCTCGATGATCACACCGACGTCGGGCCGA
>DATGVC010000199.1:0-3082 GCA_035300745.1 Gemmatimonadales bacterium
TCCGGAGCACGGGTCGACTCGTGTCGCCGCGCTGATTCACTTCTTGCAGCGCGAGTTCCAGGTCGTACTGGAAGGGATAGGAGTCCGCGAGCAGCTCGAAGCGCCGAGCGTTTTCCTGGAGTTGGTCGAAGACGGCGAGCAGAGCTGCATCACTCGAGTCGGGGCGACCGGGGGTGGTGCACTGACGTCCAGCGACCGTGACGGCAGGCAGCTCGATCGCGAGGTGGCGTAGTACCAGGTGCACGATTCTCGCGCTGGCGCCCTCGATCACGACCTGCGTATCCAGCGGCGCGTATCCGATTTGGCGGACGCTGAGGAGGTAGTTTCCGGCCTGCGCGTCTATAAAAACGAATTCACCAGCAGCGTCCGTGAATCGCTGACCGAACCCCGGGCGAAGGGCGACGATACTGAAGCCGAGCGGCTCGCCGGTTTCGGCGCTGACGACAGAGCCGCGGAGGGAGGGTTGCTGGGCGGAGGAAACATGCGCGAACGCCAACCACACGAAGCACACCGGAGCGGATGCCCGAGGAGAGAGTCGAACTCTCATGGGGTTGCCCCCGACGGATTTTGAGTCCGTTGCGTCTGCCATTCCGCCACTCGGGCCGATCTCCGCGCGCGAAATATACCCTAAACTATGCGGCCGCCACGGAGCAACGCGTGGCGGCCGCAGTACGTGCGCGAGTCGGTTCGCTAAATCCCCCGGCCCCTTCGCCCTCCTCTGAGCCGTGGGCCGGGCTGGCCCATGCCCCGCCCCCGTCCAATCCCCCGCCCTTCGCGGCGCATCTCGCCCACCCGCTGAATGAACTGCTCGCGCATCCGCTGATAGCGTGCGTGCTGCACCGGCGTGAGATAGCCCGACATCTCCTGAGCTTCGTCCTGTTCGATCTTGACCATCTCGGCCCGGCCGGCCCGCATCCCGTCCATCAACTTGCGTACGCTGTCGGAGTTGGCCGCGACGCCTGGCTGCATCTGATTTTCGAGTGCGCTGCGCCGCGCCATCTGCTGCTCCATCAGGGTGCGCCGCCGGGCGCCGAACCGCTCCTGTGTGGCGCGCAGCCTCGTCGCCTGATCGGACGTCAACTGCAGGTCCTGCTGTACGCGCTCGCTGAAGCGTTGCTCGATCTGGGCGCGCAACCGCCCCGCTTCGGCGGTATCGCTCTGCGCCGAGTCGCGCTGCTGGGCGGCCAAGCCCGGCGCGAGCAAGACGGCAAGACCGAGAGCTACGAGTTGCTTCATCTATCCCTCCAAGGAGCGCAGCACAGCACGCAGCTGGTGCGCATCGAGTTCGCGGAGATCCGTACTGCCCTCCGGGACGGCGACAGTGCTGCTGCCTACCATTTCGTCGAATCCCGCGAGCACATCGCGCAGCTCGTCGGTCGAGAGATCACGCAGGTCGTCCGCCACGAAGTGCGCGTCATGCGCGCGATCTGTTCTCGCGGGCTGGCCATGACGGATCGCGACGGCGCCGCCCACCACGATGACCAGCGACGCGGCGATCCGCAGCCACGTCTGATGGATCCACAGCGCCCGGCGCGCCGGCTGCTCGCGCAGCCGCTCGACGACCTTCCGCGCCGTCGCGTCCACGTCGAGCCGTGCTGCGGCCTCGTTGCCGAGTCGCTTCGCCAGGCTCTCGATCCTCGCGTCGCCGTCCATATTCACTTTACAACCTCCTTCAATCGCCGCACTGCGTGATGGTAATGCACGCGCGCCGCTCCAGGCGTTGTCGCCAGTGCCGCCGCGATCTCTTCGTATTCGAGTCCCTGCTGCGCCCTGAGCAGGAACACCTCCCGCTGCAGCCGCGGCAGTTGCTGCAATCCCGCCGCGAGCAATGCCTCTGCTTCACTTGCTTCGGCGTGTTCGTGCGGGTCGCCGGTCGCGTCACGCACGCCATCATCGAGCGGCAGCATCTTGCGCCGTGCCGCCCGCCGCCCGAAATCCCTCAGCACGTTGGCGCCGATCGTCAGCAACCAGGTGCGAAACTGACACTGTCCGCGGAAACGATCGACGCTGCGAAACGCGCGGATGAATGTCTCCTGCACCAGGTCGTCCACATCCCCTTCGGGAGCGCCTGCGCCGGCTAAAAAGCGCGCCAACGGCCGGGCGTGGCGCCCGACGAGCTCGGCCGCCGCCTGTTCATCTCCCGCCTGCCACGCGAGAATCAGCGCGGCATCACGCGGAAGATCCGCGGTGGCCGCCTGCGGTAGTGACATGGACTCCGGTGCTTGGACGCGCATCCTGGCCCGATATTAAGTGATTAGTCCTACCTTGCCCGCGCCCGGACCGCGGGCTAGCTTCAGATTCGAACAATCGTTCGAACTCATGCGACCATACGACGAGCGTCTCGACCACCTGCTCGCCCGCGCCGCCCGGGTCTTTGCGGACAAGGGCTACCATCCCACCACGATGCGGGACCTCTCCGCCGCGAGTGGGATGTCTCTGGCAGGGATGTACTACTACGTCCGCGGCAAGGAAGACCTCCTCGCGCTCATCCAGGAGCGCTGCTTCACCCAAGTCCTGGAAGGCGCTCGACAAGCCGTGGCGGCTGCCACTGACCCACAGGAACGGCTGCATGCGTTCGTCCACCATCACGTGGCGTTCTTCGCGCAGCACATGGCCGAGATGAAGGTCATGTCACATGAGGCGTCGCCACGGGCGGTGAGCGCGATCAAGCGAAAGTATGTCGATCTGCTCGAGTCCATTCTCAAGGAAGCGGCGCCGGAGCAGAGCGCGGTTGACCGCAGCGCGGCGACTTACATCCTGTTCGGCATGATGAACTGGATCTACAACTGGTACGACCCGGCCGGCGAGATCGATCCTGCGCGGCTGGCCGATCTCATGGCGGGCATTTTCCTCGGCGGTTTCGTCGAGACTCATCCGGAGGCGAAATAATTCCATGGCAACCATGACCGAACCGCAAGTCAAAACGCTCATTCAGTACCGTGCGGAGGACGGCCTCGCGATCATCGAGCTCGACGATCCTCCGGCGAATACCTACACCTATGAAATGATGCGCCAGCTCGACGACGCGATCCTGCAAGCGCGCTTCGACGACAATGTGCACGTGATCGTGCTGCGTGGTCAC
>DATGVC010000200.1:0-11540 GCA_035300745.1 Gemmatimonadales bacterium
ATCGGCGTGCACGCGAGCGCGGTATCGAGCACCGCCTGCAACCCTGCGGGGAACGACAGATCCGGCCGCGCTTCGGCGAGCTTTGTGGGCTCGTCGGTCAGCCGCTTGATCATCGTCTCCTGCACGCTGGTGGCCTCGAACGGCAGCTTGCCGATCAGCATCCGGTAGAACACCAGCGCCAGTGAATAGAGATCGCTGCGGCCGTCAAGGTTGTCGCCCGACAGCTGCTCGGGACTCATGAACTCGGGCGTGCCGACGACCAGGCCGGTCTTGGTGACCTTCTGGCCCGGCTGGTCGCCGCCCACGGCCTTGGCGATGCCGAAGTCCACGACCTTCACGGTATCGTCGCCGCTTTTACGCCGGGTCAACATGATGTTGTCCGGCTTCAAATCACGGTGCACGATGCCGAGATCGTGCGCGGCCTGGAGTGCTTCGGCGGTCTGGAGGAAGATGTCGGTGGCGCGCGGCACAGGCAGTGCGCCCTCGCGCTCGAGTAGATCGGTCAGCGGCTCGCCTTCGATGAACTCCATCGCAAGATAGATCAAGCCGTCGGGCGTCTCACCGAAGTCGTAAATCGCGCAGACATTGGGATGCGTGATGCGGCTGGCGTTCGACGCCTCGCGATTGAAGCGCGCCACGGCGTCGGGATCGTGCACCATCGACGGATTCATCACCTTGATGGCGCTGCGCCGGCCCATCTTCACGTGTTCGCCGAGATAGACCTGACCCATTCCTCCTTCACCGAGCTTCTTCACGATGTGATAGCGGTCCGCTACGACCTGGCCCACGAGGTCGCTCGCCGGCCTGGCGGATCGCAGCGTCTGCCCGTCATTGGGGCAGAACTTCACGTCATCGGCGTATTCGGTGGAGCAGACGGGGCAGATTTTCATGCGGCAATCGTCTCCCCCCCGCCTCCCCCCCCGCCGCCCGGCAGCTCGATGCGTAGCAGCTTGTCGCCGACCATGATGCGCGAGCCGTGTTGCAGCGTCATTGCGCCGCGCGCCGCGATCGCCACGCCGTTGCGGCTGTGGTCGTCCATCAGGACGAAGTCCGCGTCCTCGGAGCGCACGGTCGCGTGCTGCGCGCTCATCGAGGGGTCATAGGGAAAAATCCAGTCGCCACGCTCGCGACCAATATGCACGTCGCGTCCCGGCGACAGTTGGATGACGTCGCGGGAGCTGCCGTCGGTGCGCAGCTGGGTGAGGCTGGCGATATCGGCGCTCGGCACCATGCTGCCCATGCGCTTCGTGGCATCGGCTTCGGCGCTGTGGGGACCCGGATAGCCGAGGCGGCGGAAGCGCAGGACCTGGGAGCCGATGAGGATCAGGTCACCATCGGTCAGACGATAGGGTGCTTCGAGGAAAACCCAGGTGCCGTTGCGGCTGCCAAGGTCGCGCACCTCCAGCCGCCCTTCTTCCCACGACAGCTTGGCATGCAAGGGCGACAAAAACTGATCCTCGGGGAAGCGGATGTCGCCTTCCGTCCGGCCAATGGTCGTGGCCGCGTGCTTGCGCTCGAAGCGTGCCACGTCAGTGGCCATCTCTGAAACCAGAACCAATGTGAGGGAGAGATCGGAGCGTCTATCGGGCGTGGAGCGTCGGTCGTGCCCCCCCCCGCCCCCTCCACCTCCTCCGCCTCCTCCGCTGGCGCTGTGTGCGGTGACCATCGCTCCGCACAACGGGCAGGGAGCATCCGCCGGCGCGCCCCCTGGGGACCCAGGCCCGCTCGTGCGGGAGACCAGGCCGCCTCCACCGCCTGCCGCCACCGCGGCCCGCGCGGCTGCGGCTTTGGTCAGGGGCTTCCCGCAGTCGGTGCAGAATTGCGCGCCAGCCTCGTTTTGCCGGCCGCAATACTGGCAAGCGCTCAGTGTCATAAAGTAAGGTGGCCCAATCTATTGCTCGCCGCTAGCTTGCGCCACATGCGAGTCATCGGTGCCGCGCTCCTCGTTGTCGTAACGGGGTGGGGGTGCGCGGCCTCCCCCGCAACCCGTCGCGATTCCGCCGCCCCCTCCGCCATACCGATTGCTTCCCGCGAGCCCCTGCACATCACGATCGTTTATCCGGACACCGCCGAGCCGATTCAAGCGCAGGACTCCTCGTTCCTGTTCGGCAGTGTCGGCCGCGGCCGGGGCGATGTCGCGGTGTCGATCAACGGGATTCCGGTGCACGTGTCCGCGAGCGGCAGCTGGCTCGCGTGGTTGGCGCTGCCGAGCGACTCCCTGGCGCGATTTCAGATCGTCGCACGTGCCGGGGCCGGTGCCGAGCAGCGCGAGACGACATTCGTCGCGCGCATCGCACAGCCGTACCGGGCTCCGGCTGGGGCCAAGCTCTGGATCGACACGACGAGCTTCACCCCGACCGACACCCTCGCGTTTCCGGCGGGCGAAGGCATTCGCCTCTCCGTGCGAGCGACCCCAGGCGCACGCGTGCGGCTTCGCATGGAAGGGAGGAAAGGAGAGGTCTGGTTCGTCCCGGATACCCTACCGGAGGAGCCCGCGTGGGGCGTGCGCGCCTTCGGCACAGACACCTCCGCCTATCGCCTGCCGCCCGCCGTCGATCGCTTCGTCGCCTGGCTGCCCGCCACGCCCCTGTGTGATGCGATCGTCGAGGTGATTGTCGGGACCGATACCGCGCGCGCAGTTTGGCCGCTGGTGCTGGACACGCTGGATCACGCGCACCCCACTGTGGTCGTGCTGAACGATGACACCGCGCACACGGGCACAAGCGATAGCCTCACGGTGGGCAAGGCCGTGCCCTACGGCACGTACAACTGGTTCTTTCCGCTGGGCACGACGTCCCTCGCCACGGCGCGCTGGGGCAGCCAAACACGCCTGCAGCTGTCGCGCGGCGCGGTGGCGTGGGTGAACACGGCCGACGTTGTTCCGCTCCCACCGGCGACGCCGCCGCCCGGAGGCATCGTCGGATCGGTGCGCCTGGTGTCGGGTCCTCGCTCACTGGTGCTGCGCGTGCCGCTGCCCGCGCACCTTCCCTTCCGAGTGGAGGAAGAGGATAAGAGCCTGACGCTCCGGCTGTATGGGGTCGCTTCTGATGTGAATTGGATGCAGCACGGCGGCACGGATCCGTACGTGACCCGCATGAGCTACGCGCAGCCTGCAGCGGATGAAGTGACGCTCACGCTCTCACTGGCGGGGCGCGTCTGGGGCTATCGAACGCACTGGAGCGGGCGCGATCTGCTGCTCGAGATTCGCAGGCCCCCGGTGATCGATCCGCGCCGGCCACTGAGGGGACGCACGATCGTGCTCGACCCCGGTCACCCGCCGGTCGGCGCGAGGGGACCGTCTGGTCTGTGGGAGCCCGTCGCGACGCTCGCGGTGGCGCAGCAGGCCAAGCGGCTGCTGGAGCAGTCGGGGGCCACGGTCTTGTTGACGCGCACCGACTCGAATCCAGTGGAGTTGTTCCCGCGCACCCGCTTCGCGGAAGAGCACGACGCCGACGTACTCGTCTCGATCCACGCCAATGCGCTTCCCGACGGCGTGAATCCGTTCGTCAACAACGGCACCAGCGTGTACTACTTCCATCCGCGCAGCGCCGCCCTGGCGCGTGCACTTGATCGCGCGCTCGTCGCCGAGCTCGGCGTGCACGACCTCGGGATGGGCAGGGGCGACTACGCGCTGGTCCGCGATCCGTGGATGCCGTCGGCGCTGACCGAAGGCTTGTTCATGATGATCCCGGAGCAGGAGGCGATGCTGGCGAGCCCGGACGGGCAGCTCCGGTATGCCCGCGGTGTGGCACGGGGCATTGAGGAGTTCTTGAAGGAGATCGCTCGATAATGCGAAATGTGGAATTCGGAATGCGGAATTTCGAAGCGACCGTCGCATCGTCATTCCGCATTCCGCATTTCGCATTCCGCATTCTGTTTCTCGCGCTCCTCCTCCTGCCCCGCACCGCCGCACCTCAAGTCGATCCATCAGGAACCTGGCGCACTCTCCACACGCAGCATTTCCGCATCCACTTTCGTCCCGCGTTTCGGGCGCGCGCTGTCGCCGCGGCGGCCGAGGCGGAGCGGGCGTATACGCTGCTCTCGACTGAGCTGCATCCGCCGCGCGGCATCGTCGACCTCACGTTGTCGGACGACGTCGATACGCCGAACGGATTCACGAGCATCTTTCCCTCCAACCGCTTCACGATTCTGCTCGTCCCGCCGGTCACGGATCCTGCATTGCAGACCTACGACAGCTGGGAACGGCTCGTGATCGTGCACGAGCTGACGCACGTCTTTCATCTCGATCGCTCGCGCGGCGTGTGGAAGACGCTGCAGGCGGTGTTCGGCCGGGCGCCGGGACTCTTTCCCAATCAGTACCAGCCGAGCTGGGTCACGGAAGGCCTGGCGACCTACTACGAGTCGCGCTTCACCGCCGGGGGCCGCGCGGAGGGCAGCTTTCATCGCGAGGCCGTCGCCGCCGACGCCGTGTTCGGGCACGCGCGCTCGCCGTGGGACGCGCTGCTGTTCACGCGCTGGCCGGATGGGCTCGCGCCATACGCGTACGGCAGCCGCTTCTGGGAATTCGTGTCGCGCAACGGGAATGACTCCCTCGTGCCGCGCTTCGTGGAGAAGACCGCCGGTCAATTCATTCCGTTCCGCGTTGGCCGTGCGCTGCGACATGCCGGAGCCGCCTCACCGTTGGCCGATGAATGGACGCGCGCGATCGCGTCGGCTGTGCCCGTTTCTCAACCGGGCACGCAAAGCCAGCTGATTGCCGGCCGCCTGCGGTCTGAGCCGGTGCCTCGGGTCGCGCCCCACGGGCGGAGTGTCGCCTACGTCTACGACGACGGCCGGGGCGCTCGACGGTTGCGCATCGCTGATCTGAAGAATGCCGCCGTGCTCCGCTCCCATCGCGTCAATGGCGGGGTGAGCTACGACTGGCTCGGCGATACGCTCATCGTGGCGCAGCTCGATTTCAGCACGCGCTGGACCATCCGCAGCGATCTGTGGCGTTGGTCTCCCGACGGCGCGTGGACACGGATGACGACGGACGCGCGACTGATCGAGCCGCGTGCGGGTGGCGGTGTCGTGGCGGCGCTCAAGCTCGCGGGCGGCGGCGACACTCCGACCATTGCGATCGCTCCCACGCAGACTGATGCGACGTGGGGACCGACGGTGCCGTCCCCCGATGGACGCTGGATTGTTGCGGCGCGAAATCAGAATGGGCACTGGGCGTTGGTCCGTTGGCCGGCCCGACAACCGCAATCGATTACGGTGCTCATGCACGCCCCCGGCGAATCCGCGATCGCGGATCCCGTGTGGTCAGCCGATGGCAGCACCGTGCTGTTCGTGACGGACGCGGGTGGGTTTCCTCAGGTGCATCGTTGGCGTGAAAGTGACGGCATCACGCAGTTGACCGCTGAGCCGCTCGGCGCGCGCTCACCGGCGCCCCTGCCCGATGGCCGCATTCTCTTCACGACGCTGGGGAACGGGGGCTGGGAGCTGCGGGTCGCCACGCCGCGCCAGATCCCGCTGCCACCGGGTCCATCGCAAACTCCAGCGTCGTTCGATTCGGCCCCGCATGTCGCGCTACGCGAAACTGGATACTCGTCGTGGGGCTCGCTGCGGCCGCACTTCTGGATTCCGCTGGGGGTGAACGCCGGCGAGGCGGGCCACTTCTTCGGCGGCGCGACCGCCGGCAGCGACGTCGTCGGACGGTACGCCTATTTCGCCGTGGCTCAAGTTTCGCCCTCGCCCGCGCGGGTACAGGGTTCCTTCTTCCTTCTTAGTCGGGCGCTCGGCGATCCCACCCTCGACTTCTCCTTCTCCGACCACTGGTCCCTGGTTGGCATCGACAGCGGGGGCCACGTCGTCTCACAGCACCGCCCCGAGGCTGCGATCGGGGCCACCGTGCTCGCCCAGCGCTGGCGTAGCTTCGTTTCTCTGCGCCTCGCGGCTGAATATGAAGGAAGGAGATTCGTCTCCCGCCCCGATACCAACCTCGCTGCCATCTGCACGGGCTGCATCAACCGCGACCGCGTCGGCGGATCGGCGATCCTCTCGGTCGGCTCGGTGGTGTCGGCGCCGCTGACCGTGTCGTTGCAGGACGGCGCCACGGTGTCGCTGCTCTACCGCCGCAAGGAAGAGCAGGGCACCGCGCGCTGGCTCAACGAGGTGCGCGCGCGCGGCAACGTCTACGTGCGCTTCGGACCGCGCGTCGGGTTCGCGTATCCGGTGTTCGCGCTGCGCGGGGCAATCGGCGCGCTCGATGGACCGATCATCGATCGCTTTGCGGTGGGCGGCGTGTCGTCGGGCGGCGTCGCGTTTTTATATGGGCAGACCGTCGGCACGTTCCGCACGTTCCCCGTGCGCGGCTACGCGCCAGGCGTGCTGCACGGCCGCCGGGCTGCGACGCTCTCGGCCGAGTACCGCGTGCCTCTCGCACTGCTCGGACACGTGATCGGGCACCTGCCGATCGGCGCGGATAAGCTCGCGGTCGCGGTCTTCGGCGATGTGGGCGATGCCTGGGATGTCGGCGAGAACGCGCGGCTGCATCAGCTGCGCTCCGTCGGCGCGGAGCTGATCGGCGACATGACCGTGACGTACGACGTGCCCCTGCGCCTGCGTCTTGGCGTCGCGCAGCCGGCAACCGGACACGCGCGGTTGTACGCGGCATTCGGCGCAGATTTCTGAACTCTGTTGACCGTGTTCGGGGCGAACCCTAAGTTAGCCCGGACCCCTCGGAGACTGAATTGTATTGCTCCCGCTGTGGCACGCAGAATAAGGACACCGCGAAGTTCTGCGATTCTTGCGGCCTCGACCTGACCGTGACGTCGCCGACCGGCGTCCGCACCGAGGCGCCGGACATCGCGGAGATCGACATGGTGCGTCAGGAGCTCCACGAGGAATACGAAATCCTCGACGAGCTGGGCCGCGGCGGCATGGCGATCGTCTTCAAGGCGAAGGAAAAACAGCTCGACCGCGAAGTCGCGATCAAGGTGCTGCCGTTCTCCCTGGCGTTCGATAAGGAATTCGTCGAGCGCTTCCAGCGCGAAGCCCGCACCTCCGCTAAGCTCGAGCATCCGAACATCATCCCGATCTACCGCGTCGGGAAATCGGGTCGCGTCATTTACTTTGTCATGAAGTTTCTGCGAGGCAGGCCGCTCTCCAATATCCTGGCGGCGCGCGGCAGCCTGCCTCCAGCCGAGATCAAGAAAATCCTCGCCGAAGTAGGCCGCGCGCTCGCCTATGCGCACAAGAAGGAAATCGTGCACCGCGACATCAAGCCCGACAACATCATGTTCGACGAGCACGGGCACGCGGTGGTCACCGACTTCGGGATTGCCAAAGCGGCGTCCGGCGGCAAGCTGACCGGCACCGGGATGTCCATCGGCACGCCGCATTACATGAGTCCCGAGCAGGCCAAGGCGCAGCCGCTGGACGGCCGCAGCGACATCTATTCGCTCGGCGTCGTTGCCTATCAGTGTCTCACGGGCAGCGTGCCCTTCGACGGCGAGGATTCCTTCTCCATCGGCTACAAGCACATCATGGAGGAAATTCCCGCTCCACCGCTCGAAAACCCCGAGAAGCGCCAGCTGTTCGAGATCATTCGCAAGATGATGGCCAAGACACCGGCGCAGCGCTTCCAGAACGCAGAGGAGCTGGTCAGCGTGCTCGAGGGCGGCCGCTCGGTCTCGTTCACGACGGACGCGACGATGGCGATGCCGTCGCTGACCGGCGTGCGCATCGCGTCCGCGCCGACGACGCCACTCCCGCGCGCGACCGGTACCCGGCCTGGGGCCGACGAGGCGCCGCGCCGCTCCGTGCTTTCCGGCTTGCTGCTGTGGCTGATCATCGTCGGGGCGGTGTTCGGGGGGGGCGGGTTCTACGCCTACAAGCAAGGGCTGATCTTCGCGAAGGGCCAGGGCGGAACGGACTCGACCGGTGTGAGGGACACCCCGAGGCTCGCGGCGGGCGACACGACCAAGCAGCCAGGGGACACGAGCCACACCGCGACTCTACCGCCGACCCCGCCCCTCGCGCCGCCCCCGCCGGCGCCGGGGGCACCCGGGCGGTTGGTGCTCCAGAACGTACCGACGGGTGCGCGCATCAGCATCGAAGGACAGCCGGTGCGCGGTACCGAGCTCGACCTCGCCCCCGGCGTCCATCGTCTAACGGTGCGCGCTGCGGGATACCAGACCTACGATCGCCAGGTCATCATCACTCCGGGCGAGACCTACAACGTCCGGTTGGATATGCAGACCAGCGAGGACGAAGGCGGACCCTGCGACCGGTTCGGCCCCGCCTACAACCAGGACAACCTGTGCTTCGATACGCGCCCGGTACCGCTGTCAACCACGGTCATTCCCGTGGCGCAGGACGCGCCGGTGTTCCCACGCCAGGCGATCCTGCTCATCCGGGTATCGCGCAACGGCACGACGATGGAGGCGCGCGTGTTCGTCCCCTCCAATGTCGAAACCTTCAACAACGAAGCGCTCGACATGGCGAAGAGCCTGCGCTGGAATCCGGCCCAGAAGAACGGTGAGCCAACCGAAGCGTGGGTCCAGTGGCCGTTCCAGCCGGTACGACAGTAATCCACACGTCCAAAATCCATCCCACCGCGTTTATCGCTCCGGGAGCGGTCGTGCTCGGCGACGTGACGCTCGGGCCGCGCTCGAGCGTCTGGTATCAAGCCGTGCTGCGTGGCGACATGGCGCCCATCGTGATCGGCGAAGCAACCAACCTCCAGGATGCCACTATCGTGCATGTGGACGAAGGGAAGCCGGCGCTGATCGGTGCGCGGGTGGGCGTGGGGCACCGCGTGATTCTCCACGCCTGCGTTGTGGAAGACGACTGCCTCATCGGGATGGGAAGCATTTTGCTCAATGATGTGCGGGTGGGCACGGGAAGTGTGATCGCCGCGGGCGCCGTGGTGCCGGAAGGGATGGAGGTGCCTCCCGGTTCGCTGGTGATGGGAGTGCCCGCGCGTGTCGTGCGTCACGTCGATGATGGTCTCCGTGCGCGTATTCGCGGGACCTGGGAGCATTACGTCGCGGAGGCAGAGCGACACCGTCGCGGGACGTTCCCCGTCCAGAGAACAAGTTTGTGATGTTGATACTCGGAGTATCAGTCGCGACAACGTTAGACGTCAGTCTTGCCCGGCACTCCTCGCGCGTCTACCTTGGGCTTCCACGTCCTGTTAACTTCCTAAATTCACCTCGATCGGCCGTGAGATTCGCATGACCGCAACTGATTCCCGTCATCGTCTGGACCTGAACGCCAACGCGCTCACCGTGCTCGAGCGCCGGTATCTCGTGAAGGACGACCAGGGCAAGCCCGTGGAGCGTCCTGAGGACCTGTTCTGGCGGGTGGCGCGGACCATTGCTGCTCCTGATCGGACCTACGGTGCCTCGGACCGGGCGGTGGAGAGCCTGGCCGAGACGTTCTTTGAGCTCATGGCAAGCCGGGTGTGGATGCCCAATTCTCCCACCCTGATGAACGCGGGCCGTCCCCTCGGCCAGTTGTCGGCGTGCTTCGTGCTCCCGGTGGAGGACGCCCTCTCCAATGGGCGCTCCGGCATTTACGACACGCTGCGGGCGATGGCGCTGGTGCATCAGTCGGGCGGTGGGACCGGGTTCTCGTTCTCCCGCCTGCGCCCCAAGAACGACGTCGTGCGCTCCACGATGGGCGTGGCTTCCGGTCCGGTGTCGTTCATGAAGCTGTACGACGCCTCGACGGACGTGGTGAAGCAGGGTGGCACGCGGCGCGGCGCCAACATGGGCATTCTGCGTGTGGATCATCCTGACATCCTGGACTTCATCCATTGCAAGGACGACCTCACGCAGATCACCAACTTCAACATTTCGGTTGCCGTCACGGACGCCTTCATGCTCGCCCTCGAGGCGGGCAAGGCCTACGACCTGATCCACCCTCGCAGCGGGAAGGTCGTCGGCCAGCTCGACGCCCGCGACGTGTTCAAGCAGATCGTGCACGGCGCCTGGAAGACAGGCGAGCCGGGCGTGTTCTACATCGATCGCGCCAACCAATACAATCCGGTCCCGAACCTCGGCAGCTACGAGGCCACGAACCCCTGCGGCGAGCAGCCGCTGCTCCCGTATGACGTCTGCAACCTGGGCTCGATCAACGTCGGCCTGTTCGTCAAGAACGGGGATGTAGACTGGGACGGCCTGCGCACAGCGGTCCACCTCTGCACCCATTTCCTCGACAACGTCATCGACGCGAACAAGTACCCGCTCGCGGAGATCGACGATCTGGCGAAGCGGATTCGGCGCATCGGCCTCGGCATAATGGGCTGGGCGGACCTGCTCGTGCGGCTCGGCATCGGGTACAACTCCGATGCCGGCGTCGCGCTGGGCCGCAAGCTGATGGAGTTCATCGACGAAGAGTCGAAGGCCGCGTCCGAGAAGCTGGGCGAGCAGCGCGGCACGTTCGCCGAGTGGGAGCGGTCGATCTGGGGTCCGGACGCCACCTGCGCGCGCAACGCCCGCGGCGAGCGCATCCGCCCGATGCGGAAGCTGCGCAACTGCAACCTCACGACGGTGGCCCCCACCGGCACGATCTCGATCATCGCCGGCTGCTCGTCGGGGATCGAGCCGCTGTTCGCGGTCGCCTTCATGCGCAATCAGGCCGGCGTGCTGATGCCCGACGTCAACGAAGACTTCGTAGCGATCGCCAAGCGCGAGGGGTGGTACTCCGATGACCTGGTGAAGCAGATCGCCGAGGCAGGCCACATCCACTTCGACGCCGTGCCGGAGCAGTGGCAGCGCGTCTTCGTGACGGCGCACGACGTGACGCCGGAGTGGCACATCCAGATGCAGGCGGCGTTCCAGGACTTCACCGACTCGGCGATCTCCAAGACCTGCAACTTTGCGAACGACGCCACCGAGCAGTACGTCGAGCAGATCTACCGCTACGCCTACCAGCTTGGCTGCAAGGGCGTGACGGTGTACCGCGACGGCGCGCGCGAGAACCAGGTGTTGTCCACCGGCTCGACGGCCAAGAAGGTGCAGGAGGGCACCGCCGGGGCGGGGAAGGACGCGCTCGCCGAAGCGCTGGGCCGCATCGCGGAGCTGGACACCGAGCTGCAGTTGACGAAGGAGCGGCTGCACGACGTCGAGGCCGAGAATCTGCAGCGCCGCGCGAAACGCTCTCGTCCTGATTTGCTCAAGGGCTCCACGCGGCGCGTCGAGTCGCCGCTCGGCACGATGTACGTGACGATCACCGAAGACGACAAGGGTCAGCCATTCGAGGTGTTCATGTCGCTGGGGAAGGCCGGCGGCGCCTTGATGGCGGACGTCGAGGCGGTCGGGCGGCTCATCTCGCTGGCGCTGCGGTCAGGGGTGCCCCTGCCCGAGATCTACCGGCAGCTTCGCGGCATCTCGTCCGACCGGGCTGTGGGCCTGGGACCGCACAAAGTGCTGTCCGTGCCCGACGCGATCGGCATCGCCATCGAGAAGTGGATGCAGGAGAAGCAGGGCGTCCAGCAGGATCTGCTCGACACCCCCGAGGCCGTCGTGCGCACCACGAGCGGCGAAACCGTGCTCGAGGCGGCAAGGCGGCCCGAACAAGACTTCATT
>DATGVC010000201.1:0-4275 GCA_035300745.1 Gemmatimonadales bacterium
GCGACGCAAGAGATTTCAGAGGCTTGTTGCTACCAGGGCTGACAAGGCGCCGAGGTAGCGAGACCACCAAAGCCTAGTCTACGCACGTAGTAGCGGTATCGGAGTCATGCTCGGACCGGGGTTCAATTCCCCGCGCCTCCATTAAAGACAGGAGGGGAGAAGGGACGGGGGAGAAGACTTCCCCGATGCCTTTCTCCCCTCTTCCGTTTCCTCGCCAGATGACTCCTCGATGACTCTCGCGTGACCGCGGACTGACCGGCCCTTCGTAACGTGCCTTCGAGTCGAGTCCCCTTCACCAAGAGAGGTTCTATGCGTCGCTTTCCGCTCCCCGCGCTTTGCGCCTGCGCCAGCTGCGCCGTGCTGCTGGTCGGCTGCCAGTCCCCAGTCGCACCCGTTCCGCCGCCACCGCCGGTGCAGCAGGCTCAGTCTCTCTCATTTGAGATTGCCGGTCCCTCCCAGATCGATACCAACGGCCTCGTCACTTGGGAGGTATTCGCCTTCGGCGGATCCGGCGAGTACCAATACCTGTGGGAGGTAACGGGTCAGGCGGGGCAGCAGATCATCACCACAGCTACTGAGCGAAAGTTGTCGCTCCTCATCACGCAGGCGGACGGAGACATGTCGGTGAAGTTGACGGTGACGTCCGGCAATCAGACAAGGGCTGAGAGCTTCGATGTGAGGAATTGCATTGTTGGATGTTAGGCAGGGTCCATGATCTGGCGTACCGCAACCGGGGCCCGTCGGCACGAAACCGCGGGCCCCGCTGCTGGAGACTCGTCAACCAAGCGCAGAGCCACCCCGCAGCTGCTCGACCATGCTCACCACGTTGGGGTCCGGGGGAAGATCGAGCTCAGTCCGAAGCAGATCTGCATGGTGCTGGGCGCACCGCAGCGCCGCCGCCCGATCACCGATCGCCACCAATGCGTTGGCCAGGCGCAGCACCGTGTCCGAATGGTAGGGGTTCAGCTCGGCGGCGCGGCGCCACCACTCCACTGCCTGGTGCTGTGTCGCAGCCGCCGCCGCGAGCACGCCAAAGGCCTGAGCACACCGTTCCGCAAGGCGCCTGCGCTGGTCGTCAACCCACCGCTCGAACCCGGGTGCCTCCCGCAGAAAGAAGCCGTCGAGAAACGCGCCCGCGTATACCCGTACCGCCACCTCGTGGGCGCCGGCGTCGAGAGCGTCCTCAAAATCCCACACATCGGTCGTGATCGCTGCCCGGTTGAGACGAAGCGTCTTCTTGCCGAGGAACAGGTCCCCGGTGTCGAGGTGGCGTCGCTGGAAATAGACCATCTGGTTCAACCCGTGACGCGCCCGCTCGGTGTCGCTCTCGGGCCAGAGATAGGCTTGGACTTTGTCGCGGTTCAGCCCTCTGTCACGCGCGACGGCAAGCAGCGCAAGGAGGGCCAGCCGACGGCGTCCCGTCGCCGCCCCAGTCGTCGTGTAGCCACCCACGAGAAGGTTCAGGCCGCCAAACGTCAGCAGACGCAGCTGCTCCATCGACGCTTCCCGTTTTTGTCAGCTCAATGCCGCCGGCCAGTGAACGTCCGCAGCTCGGCGCTCGAGGGCACAACGAGGCTCGGCGCAAGGGGGAACGCGATCGCTGTGGGTGGCTGAGGAGCGGAGGGCGCGGGGGCGATGGGGCGCTCGAATCGCGTCCGCGCGCCGTGCACGAAGATCGGGAGGAAGTAGGGGACGTAGACCGGCGCAGGCGCAGCGGGCGGGGCTGGCGCGGGTTGGTAGGCTGCTGGCGGCACGCTCGTGATCGAGACGCTTCCGGCGGTTGCCACGCCGCAGAACGAATTCGTGAGGGAGGCGTTCGAGCAGTCGACCGCGTTCGCTGGGACCGCGGCGGGAGCGGCCGCCATAGTTGTCCCCCGGCGGACGCAGCTCAGACAGACCTGCGGCGGGACGACCGGCCCGCGCGCCACCACGGTGCCCGCCCGAGAATAGGTGACCTCGGCGTAATCGTACGGACGCCCGTCCGTGACGCGATCGGCGATGTCGAGCAACGCGCCGAGGGGATCGCCAGCCGTCGGCTGCAGGAGCAAAGCACCGTAGTAATTCCACGCAGAACCCGCGCGCAGCGCCGCGAACTCGAACGGCCAGCGCGACCGCACCGCGACGAACGTTGCGGGGTTCCCTTCTGCGGCCGGTGGCAGGGGGATCGCGACGAGCGTGTCGTTCGACAACATGCCGCTGTCGTCGTCAGGACCCGCGGGGAAGAGCACTTGGATGCGGCCGATCGCGTCGACATGCAGGACCACGAGGTGCCCCGGCTCGCGCAGCGTGACAACGACGGTCGAGTCGGCGCGCCAGACGCGGACGGGCTCGGGTGCGCTCGGGCCCCGAGCGGGGGGTGGATTCCCGGCCGCCTGGACCAGCAGTCCGACCATCACCGCAAGAGAAGGGATCATGGGGTCCGTTCTCCGTAGCCTATATCGCGGTCACGTCGCTGGGAAGGGCTAGGACCTGTATATTGGGCGCCGAATCATCCCCTGGAGATCGAATGGGCGTCACCGCACCCCCGCCGGCAACATCGCAAACGAGTCTCATCAGTGACATGCTCGATGTGTTCAACGTGCTCCACGATCCCGCCGCGGTATTCAACCGCATCAAGGAACGGCCTCGCATCCTCGCGCCGTGGATCGTGCTCTCGGTGGCGTTCGTCGTGATCACGATTCTCACGCGACCCTACCAGCAGGCGGCGATGGACGCGTTCAAAGCCACGCTAACACCAGAGCAAGCTGCGAAGATGGGCGCTGGCGGCGCCGGCGGCGGCGGCGGCGGCGTGGTGGGTCTCGTGCTGACGCCGGTGGGCGTGCTGGCCGCGCTGGCGATCGGCGCCGGGGTGTTGTGGATGGCGGTGGCGATCACCGGAGCTCAAGCGCGCTACAAGACGGTATTGAGCGTCCTCGCCTATTCCTGTATCACCTACGTCTTCTTCGCCGTGGTCGGCATTGTCGTGTTGTTGGTCCGGGGAAAGCAGACGATTGCGGGACTTGCGGACCTGCGCGCGCCGTTGGGACTCGACCTCCTGGTTCCCAACGCGGGCCTCTACATCGGGACAGTGCTGAACGGGATAAACCCGTTCTCGGTATGGGGTGTCTGGCTCACGGGGACCGGCATTTCGATCACGCACGGGACGTCACGGGGCACGGCGATCGCCGTCACGGCTGGCGCATTCTTGCTCTGCTTGCTGATTATCGCCGCCCCGACGTTGCTGCTCGGATTGGTGACTAAACAGTAGCGCGCGTTCGACTGACGACGCCCGCCTCCTCGAGGGCCGCTTGGGCCGCGGCGAGGCGGGCGATCGGCACCCGGAAGGGTGAGCACGACACGTAGTTCATCCCCGCCCGATGGCAGAACTTCACCGAGCTCGGCTCCCCACCGTGCTCGCCGCAGATACCGACCTTGAGATCTCGCCTGGTGCCTCTGCCGAGCTTCACGGCCATCTCGATGAGCTTGCCGACGCCGGCCTGATCGAGGACCTGGAACGGATCTTCGGACAAGAGCCCGTGCTCCACGTAGAACGGCAGGAACCGCCCGGCATCGTCACGCGATAGTCCGAAGGTCGTTTGCGTGAGGTCGTTCGTCCCAAAGGAAAAGAACTCCGCTTCCTTGGCGATTTCGTCGGCCGTCACCGCCGCGCGGGGCAGCTCGATCATCGTGCCAATGAGGTAGGGGACGGCTCGGCCCTCCCGATGGAACACCTCCTGCGCGACTTTGCGAATGAGCTGCGTCTGATTGACGAGCTCACGCACATCCGCCACCAGCGGCACCATGATCTCGACGGTGACCTTTTTCCCCTTGCCGGCCACGTGACCGGCGGCCTCGAAGATCGCGCGCGCCTGCATCTCGGTGATTTCGGGATACGTGATCCCCAGACGACAGCCGCGGTGGCCCAGCATCGGGTTCGCCTCGACGAGCGAATGGATCAGGCGCTCCAGCTGCGCCGCGGGCACCTTCGCATGCTTGGCGAGGGCGGCGATTTCAGTGTGGGTGTGGGGCAAGAACTCGTGGAGCGGAGGATCGAGCAGCCGGATCGTGACGGGCAAGCCGTCCATCGCCTCGAAGATCCCCTCGAAATCGGCGCGCTGAATCGGCAGCAGTTTCGCGAGGGCCTTCCGACGACCCGCTTCGTCGGCCGCAACGATCATCTCGCGCATCAGCGTGATCCGATCGCCCTCGAAGAACATGTGTTCGGTGCGGCACAGCCCAATGCCCTCAGCGCCAAATTCGCGGGCCCGCCGGGCGTCGGCGGGAATGTCGGCATTG
>DATGVC010000202.1:0-2235 GCA_035300745.1 Gemmatimonadales bacterium
GAGACATCGCGCGAGCAACTCTGCACGTGATCTGGTGCCGTACGCCAGATAGATGGATTTCACATGCGAGTGCACCGTCTCACGGCTGATCCCTAGTTCCGCAGCGACTTCTTTTTCAGAGCCGCCGCGCAGTAGCGCTTCCAGCACCTGCTGCTCGCGACCGGTGAGGAGCGGCTGATCTGCCTCGCTCGGCTGCGCCGCGTCGAGACGCAGGCACTCCTCGTGGAACACAGCAACGAGGTTCCGATCCTCCTCCGTGAACGGGCGATCCCGCGCACCCCGGTTCGCGGAGATGGTCGCGACCCGGCTGCCCGGAAGACGGCTCATCGCCTTCACATAGTCGTCGAAACCACCACTGGTGCCGTAGTGATCGGCGAAATACTCGCTGCCGTACCATTCCGAGTCGCGCAGGAGATCGCGCCGCCGCACTGCGATGGGGTGCGTGCCATTGCAGCGGTTCGCCAGGGCGCGAATGCTCGGGCTGAACGAGATGCCTCGCTGCTTGAGCGTCGCCCACACGTTGCGGGCGGATCCGTCCACCCACGAGGTGGTGTTCTCCTCGATCCTTCCGCGGCGGTTAGGGCCGAAATTGCTGTAGATACCGATGCTGGTCATGGCCGCCCCGATGATCCGCTCGAGGCCGCGCGCGAGATGCAGCCGCTGCTCCGGTCCACGCCCGATCTCGCGCGCTTCGTGAATCAGGGCCAACGTCTTGCGCAGTTGGTCCTGCCTGACCAGGTCCGCCATGCCGAGATGCGATGACGAACTCGTCGTTTCGTTTCTCGGAGTCGCAGGATTGTCACTTCGCCGATCTCGGCGGACGGCGCGCCGAGTCGTTTCCGATGCCGAGCAATCGTCAGCGTACCGTGAGCAGCACGTTCTCCGCTCGATCGACGATCGCGAGCTGACCCGCGCGCGGCGGCGCTGGTCCCGTCGGAAGCCCCGCGCTCGCGTGCCGAGCCGGCAAAGGTGGTCACCGCGCCGGAAACAAGATCGATCTTGCGGATGACCTGGTTGAACGTGTCCGCGACATAGAGGTGACCGTGGCCGGCGAATCATTCGAAGCTCGTGTGACCGCGCCTGCCCTGATCAGGGGATCGAGACTTCGGCGAGCGGCGGACTCCTTCGCGGGTCCCGGGCGGCTGGGACCCGCGAAGGCGCCGCGCGCTACTGCTTCGCCGGATCGATGTTGAACCAGTGTCCCAATCCGGGCGGGAACGTCAGGCCCTTCACGTCACCCGGGACCTTGTCGTCGACAAAGTAGTAGAGCGGGTGGCCGTCGAAGGCGGATTGCCTCTTGTTGTCGGCGCGTGTGAACACCGTGAATCGCGCAGCGTCCAACCCTGTGGGCGTCACGGCGCTGTCGGTGAGGAAGATCGGCCAGTTGCCGACGCACGTCGTCCGGTCGCCAGGCGTGCCGTCGCACGCGCTCGTCGGCGGTGAGCCCACGGTGTCCAGGTTGAAGTAGTACAAGCTGTTCCCCGCTGCATCGGCCAGTCGCGTGGCGCCCGTGGTGGAGTCGGTGAGCGTCAGCACCGTGAAGAACGGAGACCGAAGAAGGAACCAGACCGCAGTTGGACCTCCACCTGTGGACGCGTCGCCGGTGATGTCCGACGGTTTGCTGTCGCCGACGTAGTAATAGAGGGGCCATCCCTTGTACGTCGTCTGCTTGCTGCCGTCCCCGCGGGTCATCTGACCCACGTCGTTCATGTCGATCCCCTGCACCACGACGCTGTCGGTGTGGAAGATCGGCCAGTACGAAACGCAGCTGCCGGTGCAATTGGATACGGCCGCCTGGCCGCCACCGGCGGGCAGATCGAGCGCGAAGTAGTAGAGTGCGCGGCCGTTGCCGTCGACGAGGTAATTCCCGACGCTGGCGGCGTTCGACAGCTTGAGCGCCGGCGGCGAGGACGCCGACATCGTACTGCCGCCGCAAGCTGCGGCGAGGAAGGCGACGGTCAGCGCGCTCGCCGCGCGGGTCCAAATCGATTGCTTCATCGTGTTCTTTCCTTTGCAAGTCGCCGGCGGAATGCGCGGCGGACCTGCGTTGGTTATGGGAGCAGCCGCGGGCCGACCTCCCCTATCTGGGTGGGGACGGACAGCCACCTGCTGCTGCGCGGAGTCACCAATCCCCTGGACAGGGGAGGCGCATACCGGAACCGCGCTCTACGAAGAACGGCACGTCGAAAACCACGACCTCGCGTCGTGGCTAATCGTGGAGCTGCCATGAACACC
>DATGVC010000203.1:0-2935 GCA_035300745.1 Gemmatimonadales bacterium
CACGACGACCCGGCGGGCGACTAACGTGCCCGGGTTGAGCCAGATTTTGACGCGAGCAGGGCCTGCGCCGAGCAGCGAGTCGAGTCCGGGGAGTGTGATGGTGCGGGAGAACTGCGGGGACACCGCGGGGCCGGTGCTGCGCTGCGAATCGCAGCCGAACAGCGTGAATGCGCCGATGACGACCGACAGCATTCGCGCGCGTTTCAAATTAGACATGGGCGCACCTCCAGGTGAGCGGCACGGATACGCCTTAAAGACAAATAAGCGCCCCGCGAGGTAACGTCCGACGTCGCTAATTGCACTGCGAAACAGAGCGAGAGGGGAACTGAGGCGGTCAGGCGCCCCGGGCGATCTTCAGGGCATCCTCGAGGTCTGGTTTGATGCGCGCGAGTTTGCCCTCACAGAGCGTCACGAGCTGCTCGAGCTCTGTGACCAGAGCAGCAGGCGACTCCTCGTCTTTGGTCAGGCGTTTGCGGATCATGACGAGCGCCAGGTAGAGCGAGCTCGACCGGCTCGTCTCCGGATGGCCTTGCTGCTCCAGCGCGGTGAGCAGCTTTTTCGCCTGGTCGCGTGCGGCACTGATCGCACGGACGAGGTCCTCCCGTGTAGTGCTCAAACAGGCCCGGCAGGAATCGAACCTGCAACCCCCGGTTTTGGAGACCGGTGCTCTACCAATTGAGCTACGGACCTAACTTCTAGACGCCCAGACGCCGAGGCGCGTAGACGCCTAAGACTTAAAACGAATCTAACCGATCAACCTCGGCGTCTCGGCATCTGCGCGTCTCGGCATCTAGTAGTTCAGGGGTGGCTGACGGGGATTGAACCCGCAACCTCCGGAGCCACAGTCCGGCGCTCTAACCAATTGAGCTACAGCCACCGTGTCTAGACGCCGCGACGCCGAGACGCCTAGGGGAAACAACCTAATCGCGCGAAAAGGCGAATGAAAGCTCGGCCCTAATAGGGCCAGAAGCTGGACGACAGCTCCGCCGTCCTGGAATCGCGCGGGACCTGCGCGTCTCCAAACGCGGCGATTTCGACGATGCCCCGCACCGCATTCACGAGGAAGAGACTGCGGCCGGCAAGCGCAGCAACCGGGACCCGCTCCTCCTTCACGGCGGTCAACTCCATGATGCGTGTGCGCCCCAGCCCGGGAAGAATCCCGAGCTCCGCCGCCGGCGTGTACAGGTCGCCGTTTTCCCACCAAAACAGATTCCACGCCGTCCCCTCGGCGACAAACCCGTCCGCCGTGACGAGCAGCGCGTCATTGGCTCCCGCACGGCGCGCATTCGCCAATGCACGGCCGAATTGTTCGCGTCGCGTCGTCTTATGGGGATACGGGTGATGGACTTCGCTGGCGATCATGACGCTGATCCCCTGCTCCGCGTTCACCTCACGCGTCGAGATCTCGGCATGGCCGTCGGTCAGCTGGAGACGCACAACGCGGTCACCGGAGCCCACCGCGACGCGCACCAAATCGGCGAGGTCATACGAAGGTTCGGGTTCACCCAGCGCCGCCAGCGACGCGCGCAGACGCGCTACATGCCGCGCGAGCCACGGGAGCCGGCCATCCCTGGCTCGTATGGTTTCGATCAAACCGGTTTGGACTGGCGCCCCCGCCCCCGCCCCCACGCGTGGCATCAGGTGAAATACTACATTTGGGCCGACCTTTTCGGAGGATGGGGCCATGAAGCGGGCTGTCGTCGCAATGCTCATCGTCGCTGCGGCTTGCGGACCGAAACGGCCGCCGCCAGGGTTTGCCCCCGATCCAGGCCTCGTGGAGCAGATCCGCGAGATCCGGATGCAAACGAGTATCCGCGCGTGCCCCGGCGAATCGTTCGGCGCCGCCTACACCGCCGTGCTGAATGACGGCTCGCTCGTTCCGTTCGAGACCCGCTACGACAAGGACAATCCGCCGCGATTGCACGTCGTGTTCCTGACGCGCTGGAGCAATGACGCCACGCCGCTCGAAGGCGGTGGCTGGAGTGCCTGGCGCGATCCCCTCACCACGGCGATCACGGGCTTTCGCCTCTCCGTGGCGCTCAAAGCCAAGCCCAGCATCGCGATGTCGACGGTCGTGTCACCTGATTACAGCTGTCTCCAGCACGCGTTCGGCTTCCGCGGCGCGGGCGCAGGCGCGAGTGGACCGCAGGTAACTGTGCGGCTGGGGATCCTGCGGTCGCCATTCTATGACCGGCTGCTCGTGGCGAGCATTGAGGTCGAGGATGCACCGCCGTACTACGTGCTCGCTGATGCGCGCACGGTGCCACCGTCCGACTGGCTCATCATCGAGGCGCGCGGCTCGCGTGGGTCGCGTGGCGCCGAAGGTACGAAAGGCGTGGCTGGCACCGCCGGACAACCGGGTTGTCCTGGCGGGGCTGGCGGTCCCGGAGGCGCTGGGGGCAATGGAGGCCCAGGAGGCCCTGGCGGCCGGGGCGGGCAGGTCACGATCATCGCACCGGCCGAGGAGCCGTTCCTCGCCGGACTGGTGGATGCACAGGTTCCGGGCGGCGAAGGCGGTGACGGTGGTGCCGGTGGCAATGGCGGTGCCGGCGGTAAAGGCGGTGCGGCTAGTCCGGCTAACGACCCACGCTGCGTCGCCGGTGCGGCCGGTGCGGCGGGGCCACCGGGTGCTAAAGGTCAGGACGGCCGCGATGGCCTTCCCGGCACCCGGCCACAGATCGTCACGGTGCCAACGCGCGACGTGTGGGGCCAGCGTATCCCACCGTCGTTGGCGGAGCTGATCGACTACCGACCGGCGGCACCCGCGCGACGCCAGTAGTAGTAGCCCGGCAGGCCGAGCAGAATGATTCCTGCTCCGATCGCGGAGTCTTTTGGCGTTTCGACGATCGTGTTGTAGACCAGCCAGACCGCGAATGCGATGAACACGATCGGCGTCAGGGGATACGCCCAGGTGCGGTACGGGCGCGGCAGCTGC
>DATGVC010000204.1:0-7042 GCA_035300745.1 Gemmatimonadales bacterium
GTTACAGTGCGGACAATTCCTGGCGCGCCATCTCCACGCGCTCCTTGAACGTCCGGTCCCGCATCATCTGGCGCTCGACCTTGTCCACGCTGTGAATCACCGTGGAGTGATCCCGGCCGCCGAACGCCTGGCCGATCTCGACGAGCTGCATCTGAAGCATGTCGCGCGCCAAGTACATGGCCACCTGACGCGGAACCGTGAGCGTCTTGGTGCGGGCCTTGGAGCGCAGTCCTTCCGGCGTCACGCCCCAGCGGCGCGCGACCACTTCCTGCACGCGGTCGATGCTGGGTGCCGATTGGCTCCCGCCGCCGTACCCGGATCCCTCCTCGCCCTGGCGGATCTTGTCCGACAGCGCTTCGCGCGCGAGCTCGATCGTGACTTCGCGGTTTTTGAGCGAGGCGAACAGCAGCAGCTTGATGATGCACCCCTCCAGCTCGCGCACGCTGGAGCGGATGTGCTCGGCGATGAAGCGCAGCACGTCGTCCGGAATCGTGAGCTCGAGATGATCCTGCTCGGCCTTCTTCCGGAGAATGGCGATACGGTGCTCGAGATCGGGATGCCCGATGTCAGCCACCATGCCCCATTCGAACCGTGAGATCAGCCGGTCCTCGAGCCCCGGGATTTCCTTGGGCGGCCGGTCGGAGGTCAACACGATCTGCTTGTGCGCCTCGAACAGCGCGTTGAACGTGTGGAAGAACTCCTCCTGCGTCATTTCCTTGCCTTCAAGGAAGTGCACGTCGTCCACGAGGAGCAGATCCACGTCGTTGCGGTAGCGGCGCCGGAACTCCGACATCGTGCGCGCGTGAATCGATTCGATCACGTCGTTGATAAACTGCTCGGCGCCGAAGTACTGCAGCCGGGTCTCGGGGTTCTTCTCGAGCACCGCGTGCGCGATCGCCTGCATCAGGTGCGTCTTCCCGAGTCCCGTCGCGCCGTAAATAAAGAGCGGGTTGTACGTTTTGCCCGGTGCTTCGGCGACGGCGTGCGCCGCGGCCGCGGCGAGCTCGTTCGACTTGCCGATCACGAACGTCTGGAAACTGTACCGTTCGTTGAGCGGTGTCGTACCGATGTTGGAGGCTGTCGCGACGCCCGAGCTTTCGCGCGGCGCAACGAAGAAATCCATCTGCGGCCGCCGCTGCCGGTCTTCCTGCACGCGGAAGACGACCGTCGTCGGCCGGCCGAGTACGCGCTCGGCGGCGCGCGCGAGGAGTCCCGCGTGTTTCGATTCGTTCCACTCAGCGGCGAATTGATCGGGCGCACCGAGAATCAGACGACCCTCGTCGAGCGCGATGGGCTGCGATGGCTCGAGCCACGTCCGCACCGTCGCCTCGGGAAGTTCACGTCGAGCTTCGTCGAGGAGACGCTTCCAAGCTTCGTTGACCGATTGCTCCATTATGATTTTCGGATTTTAGGAAGGACGTCCAGCAAGGGCGGCCCGAAAGTACGAGCCGCATGTGGAAAAGTCAACCTTGACCGTCGCGTCCCGAGCCGGGTAACTTTCCCGGCCTTACTCGAGGAATTTATGGGTCCGACGTATCGGCCGCGCAATCGGCGGCGCATCAATAAGCATGGATTTCGCGCGCGGATGAAAACGGTCTGGGGCCGCGCCACACTGTCCCGCCGGCGCAAGAAGGGTCGCAAGCGTCTCACCGTCCGTATTCCATCCAAACACCGGAGCCGGTAACGAGCGAACGGTACCCGCGCCGCGTGCGCATCACGCGCGGCTCGGAGCTCACCGCCTGCTGGGACGCGGGGGCGCGCGGAGGCAGCCGGCGTCGCACCCCGCATCTCGATCTGGCCTGGCGTCACAGCGATTTGGGTCACGCGCGTCTCGGACTCATCGTCCCGCGCCATCAATCATCGGCGGTGGCGCGCAACCGGCTGCGGCGCCGGCTGCGGGAGATCTTGCGTCGCGACGTGTTGCGAAATCTCCCCGCCGTCGATCTCGTGATACGCGCGAAGCGCTCCGCCTACACCGCCTCGTTTGCGGTGCTGCGCGCCGAATTGACGGGAGCCGTGGAGACGCTGACGTGACGCTGCAACGACTTCCCCGACTGGCCGTAATGACACTCATCCGTGGGTACCAACTCACGCTGTCGCATTTGGTGTTCACGCAATGCCGGTTCGAGCCGTCGTGCTCGCGCTACACGTACGAAGCAGTCGAGCGCTATGGGGCGCTGAGAGGCAGCTGGCTTGGCATCCGACGCATTCTCAAGTGTCATCCGTTTCACTCCGGCGGGTATGATCCGGTTCCATGAACTACCAGACGCCGAGCCGCCGAGACGCCGAGCATAGACGTGGATAAGCGAAACCTGCTGATCGCGTTCGTGCTCATGATGATCGTGGCGGTCGCGCCGTCGCTCATCTGGCCGACGAAGAAGCCGGCGGACGGTCGGACGGTCGGACTGTCTGACAGCCTGCACAGGGCTGACTCCACGCAGGCGCGTCCAGCCGAAACGCCTCTACCGTCCAACCGTCAGACCGTCCGACCGTCCGCCGACACAGGCCGTACGGTATGGGTCACCTCGCGGCTCTATCGTTTCGGATTCTCGACCCACGGGGCCCGTCTTGTCTCCGCCGAGCTCCTGCAATACCAATCCTTCGCGCCTGGCGATTCCGCGAAGCCGGTGCAGCTCGTGCCACCCGGCGACGCGTTTCTGCGGCATCGCCTCGTCCTCCCCAGTGGCGACACGGTGTCGCTCGCCGATTGGGATTTCCAGCCGAGCCCCGACGCGCCCGGCATCGTGCTCTCTGCCGGGCAGGGCGCCAAACCGCTGCGCTTCGACGCCGAGCGGCGCGGATCGCACGTCACGCTCGAGTACCGCTTCGTCCCCGACGAGTATCGGTTCGACGTCCACGGCTCGGTGACGGGACTGGGCAGTGGTGGTGCGGTATTGCTGATCGGCTTGTCCGACGGCTTGCGTTCCGCCGAGAAGGACTCGCTGGACGACTATCGCCATTATGCCGTCGTCACGAAGGCGTCCAAAACCGAGCGCACCGACTTTTCCGGCATCCGCCCGGGTCAGCGCGCACTGTTCAACGGTCCGTTCGAGTGGGTCGGCGTCAAATCGAAGTACTTCTTCACGGCCGCGCTCGCGTTGGAGGAGGGGCAGCCGACGTTTGCCGGCGCGATCGCGGTCGGTGGTCCGCGCAGCGGCAGAGCGGCAACGCGTGCCACGGTCTCGATCACGATGCCGGTGCAGCCCGCCGGGGCGTTCCGGTATCAGGTCTTTACCGGGCCGCTCGATTCTCGCCATCTGTCGCGCCTGGGCCACGATCTCGACGACGCCAACCCGTACGGCGGCATCTTCCGGCCGATCATTCAGCCGGTCTCGCAAATCGTCCTCACCATCCTGCTGTGGATGCACGAGCGCCTGAATCTCGCCTACGGATGGGTGCTGATTCTGTTCGGCATTGTCGTCCGCATTCTGCTCTGGCCCTTGAACCAGAAGGCAATGGAGTCGGGGATCCGCATGCAGGCGGTCGCGCCGCTCATCAAAGAGACGCAGGATAAGTACAAGAACGACCCCGAACGGCTGCAGCGCGAGATGCTGCGCATCTACAAGGAGCACAAGGTCAATCCGTTCGGCGGCTGCTTGCCCATGCTCCTGCCGATGCCGGTGCTGCTGGCGCTGTTCTTCGTGTTCGCGAACACCATCGCGTTCCGTGGTGTGCCGTTCCTATGGCTGCCGGATTTGTCGCGCCCCGACCCGCTCAAGATCATTCCCATTCTGATGGGTCTGTCGATGTTCGGGCTGTCCAAGGTGGGGCAGATCGGTGTGCCGCCGAATCCGCAGACCAAGATGATGCTGTACTTCATGCCGATCTTCATGACGGTGCTGTTCCTGAATTTTGCGTCGGGGCTGAACCTGTACTACGCGGCACAGAATCTCTTCAGCATTCCGCAGCAATACCTGATCGCCAAGCGCCGCCAGCGCGAAGCGCCCGTGACTGCCGGGGGAACTCGTGTGGTGACGCCCGTAAAGACCTAGACTGCTCTCCGACCCCATCGTCGCGCTGGCGACGCCACCGGGTCGCGGAGCGCTCGCCCTGATTCGTTTGTCGGGGGCCGGTGCCTTCCCCCTCGCCGCCCGCTGCCTCGAGCCCTTCCATCCTACGCCGCCGCGCACCGTATTCCGCGCGCGGCTCCAGCACCCCGACTCTCGTGAGCCGGTCGACGACTGTCTGGTCGCCTGTTTCCCGGCCCCACACTCCTACACGGGCGACGACCTCGTCGAGATCTCAACGCACGGCGGTCTCCTCGTGCCCGCTGCCGCGCTCGCCGCCTTCGTCGCGGCCGGTGCCCGTCCGGCGGAGCCCGGCGAGTTCACGCGCCGCGCCGTCCTCAACGGCAAGCTGGACTTGCTCCAGGCGGAGGCGACCGCGGATCTCATCGACGCCGGATCGCCGGCCCAGCGGCGGCGCGCGCTGCAGCAGCTCGAGCGCGGCCTGTCCGACCGCCTCGGCGCGCTGCGCAGCGAAATCCTCGAGCTCGAGGCGCTGATCGCCTACGACATCGACTTTCCCGAAGAAGACGAAGGACCGGTGAGCCCCGAGCGGGTGCGCAGTGCGTGGTCGGCGGTGCGCGGTCGCGTGGCCGACCTTCTCAGGACGGCGCCGGAGGGAGAGCGCCTGCGCGAGGGCGCGTTGCTCGTGATCGCGGGGCGGCCCAACGCGGGGAAGTCCTCGCTCTTCAACGCGCTGCTCGGCACCGAACGCGCCATTGTCACCGAGATCCCCGGGACCACGCGCGATGCGATCGAGGCGCACGCCGTGATCGAAGGCTTTCCATTCCGCATCGTGGACACCGCGGGGCTGCGCGACTCGGACGAGCGAATCGAGCGGCTCGGGATCGAGGTCAGCAGGAAGTATCTCGCGGCCGCCGATCTGGTGCTGTTCTGTGAAGAACAGGAGGACCATTCGCGAGCCGCGTTTCTCGCGCAGATCCATGCACCGGTGGTCGTCGTGCGGACGAAAGCCGATCTCAGCGGCGAGGGAGTCTCTGTGGTGACGGGGAAGGGTCTCCCTGAGTTGAGACGACGCCTGGCCGAAGTGGCCTTCGGCCACCTGCTCGCCCTCGGCGATGTCGAGCCGGTGGTGACGCGGGCGCGGCATCGCACGGCGTTGGAGCGCGCCCTTGCAGAGCTGGAAGCGTTTTGGTCGGCCCGCACGGGCGGAGTGGATGCGGCGGCGACGGCGACCCATCTCCGTGCCGCGGTGCTGGCGCTCGACGAGTTGATCGGGGCGGTTACGCCGGAGGATGTGCTCGACCGCGTGTTCGCGGCGTTCTGCGTGGGGAAGTAAGCGACTCGACCATCGTGCGCGCTTTGGCGAGCGTCTCCTCGTACTCTGCGGCGGGCTCGGAGTCCCACACGATGCCGGCGCCCGCGTGGAACGTCGCGCTCCCGTCGCGCAGCACGATCGTCCGGATCGGAATGTTGAAGTCCATCGCGCCGGTTGCCGAGACGTAGCCGATCGCGCCGCAGTACAGACCGCGCGGTGCCCGCTCCAATTCCGCGATGATCTGCATCGCACGAATCTTCGGCGCTCCCGTCACCGATCCGCCGGGAAACGCCGCCCGTAGCAAGTCGAACGCGTCGGCGCCGTCCGCCAGCTGACCCGTCACCGTCGAGACGAGATGGTGGACCGTGGGATGCGACTCGAGCGCAAACAGCTTGGGAACGCGCACCGACCCCGGGACGCACACCTTGCCGAGATCGTTGCGGAGCAGATCCACGATCATGACGTTCTCGGCGCGGTCCTTTTCGCTCTCCAGCAGCTCGCGCGCCAGAGCACTGTCTTGATCCGGCGTCGTCCCGCGCGGGCGCGTCCCTTTGATGGGCCGCGCCTCTGCACCGCGCGTCGTGGCCTCGAGCCGCAGAAACCGCTCGGGCGAGATGCTCGCGATCTGAGTGCCGGCGAACTCCAGGTAAGCCCCGAACGGTGCGGGATTGCGGGTGCGCAAGCGGCGATACAGTGCCAGCGCCGAGCCCACGAACCGCGCGTGAAAGCGCTGCGACAGGTTGACCTGATAGACGTCCCCCGCGGCGATGTAGTCGCGAATGCGCGATACGCCGGACTCGAACTCCGCGCGTGCGAAGTTCGACTGGAGTGGCTCGGGTGCCGGCGCGGGGTGATCACGAACGGCGGGTGGAGCGGCTGCGAGCCGGTCGCGCACCCAGGCGACGCGTGTCGCCGCGCGGCCTTCATCTCCGGTCGCGATGAGCCACGCCTTCGCTTCGAGATGGTCCCACGCGATCACCCAGTCATAATGGGCAAGCGCCACGTCGGGGATCTGCGGTGTCAGTCGGTCCGCCGGCGGCCGGGCGACGCGCTCCAGCTCCGCACCCCAGTCGTAGCCGACGTAGCCGGCAATGCCGCCTTGGAACGGTGGCAGGCCCGCGAGTGGACGGTGCTGATGATGGCGGCGCAGCATGTCGCGCGCCGCGTCGGGTGTACGCCCGACGGCCACCGGATCGGCCGCGAGGAACGAGTACCGGCTCAGCGCGCCTTGCGCTGAGCTATCGAGAAAGAGGAGGTAGGGGAGTCCGCTGAAGCGGACGCAGGTGCCGAAAGGGTCGGGAGTAGGGACAAGAGGGACGACGAGTGTCACGAACCCACGAATTTCTTCGTCGTCCCACGCAGCGCGCTCTTGCCGGGTTGCGGGCGCCACAGCGCCGTCTGCTCGATGAGCCCGGCCAGCTCCATATCGCTCGCCGTGACGCCGCCCGCGCTGTGGGTCCAGAGCTTTACCTGCACCTTGCCCCAGCTCACGGCGAGGTCGGGATGATGGTCGGCGGCTTCGGCGAAGAACCCGATCGCGTTCACGAGCATCAACGTGGTCGGCCAGCCGTCGGTCTGGTAGTCGCGCACGATCGCTCCATTCTCGAGCCGCCAGCCGGGCAGGCTCTTCAAGCGATCGCTGATTTCCGCGGGCGATAGTTTAGTCGAGGGTTTCACGGTAGCTCGCTGACTGGCCAAAGTTTTCCTCCACTTCCACTTCGATCGCCTTGAGGTGCACCGTGCCGAGTTCGGCGCGGAC
>DATGVC010000205.1:0-5781 GCA_035300745.1 Gemmatimonadales bacterium
GCCGCACCCGTCGCGCTTGGCGAGCTCGTATTCGTAGTGATAGCAGGGCATATCGGCCTCGCCGCGGCGATACACGATCGTGGCCGTCGCCGCGCCGAGTCGCTTGGCCTGCGTGACGGCGTCGATGGCGGTATTGCCCGCGCCGATCACCACCACCTGGCGTCCGACCGTCGTGTCGCGATACGGGTGCGTCTTGAGGTGCTCGATGAACGTGAGGGCGTCGACGACGCCCGGCAGATCCTCGCCGGGAATGCCGAGCTGCTTCGTGCTCCCCAATCCCACGCCGACAAACACGGCGTCGTAGTCGGTCAGTAGTTTCTCGAACGGGATATCCCGACCAATCGCAATTCCCAGTCGCAATTCGACACCCAAGTCCAAGATATCGTGAGCTTCGGCCAGCGCGACGTCCGCCTTCAGCTTGTACTCGGCAATCCCGTAGGTATTCAGGCCCCCGGGCTGGGTCTTTGCCTCGAACACCGTCACATCATGACCGCAGCGTCGCAGATCGCGCGCGCAGGCGAGGCCCGCCGGCCCCGCGCCCACGATCGCGACCCGCTTCCCGGTCCGCTTCCCCGGCTCGAACAGCTTGAGCTTTTTCTCCAGGACATAGTCGGTGGCGTGCCGCTGCAGCAGCGCAATTCTGATCGGCTGCTCGTCTCGGTCGTTCAGGACACACGCACCCTCGCACAACACTTCGACCGGACAGGCGCGCGCGCACGAGTGTCCAAACGGGTTCACGTCGAGAATCACTCGGGCCGAGCCGCGCAGATTGCCGCTCGCGATCTTCTTGATGAAGGCGGAGACATCGATGTGCGTGGGACACGCGATCGTGCAGGGCGCGTCATGACAAAAGAGGCATTTGTCGGCTTCGAGCAGCGCCGCGTCGTTGGTCAGCGCCGGCGCGATGTCAGCGAAGTTCGCCGCCAGCTGTTCGTCCGAAAGCGATCGTACCCGCTCAGGTCGTTGCACCAATTGCTCCCCGCTCCCTGCTCCCTGCTCCCACGCGCATTCCCACAACGTAGATCACGCCGGCAACCAGAAAGCCTACGAACCACGCCCAGTTGTAGATCGTGCCGAACAAACCGGTTGCCGGCACGCCCTTCAACGCCGCGACAAAACCGGGAAGGCTGGGTGCGACGCCGAGGGCGAATGCCGTCACCGCGACCCAATTGATTCCGTGCGTGTACTCGTACACGCCGTGCCGCTTGTAGAGATCGTTGACCACGAGCATCCCGCGCCGCAGCACGAAGTAATCAGCGATCATGATTCCCGCGACAGGACCGAGCAGCGCGCCATAGCCGATGAGCCAGGTGAAGATGTATGCGGCCGCGTCGTTATAGAGCCGCCACGGCATCATCACAATCCCGATCACCGCCGTGATCATCGCGCCTTGCTTGAACGTGATCCTGTGGGGCGCGATGTTCGAAAACGCGTTCGCCGGCGCGACGATGTTCGCGGCGATATTGGTCGTGAGCGTGGCGACGATCAGGCCCGCCATCGACAGCATGATCATCAGCGGCCCGCCGATGCGTGCCAGCAGGGCGACGGGGTCCGCGATGCGGCTGCCGAAAATCACGAATGTCGCGTTGGTGACGGCCGCCCCGATGAACGCGAACAGCGCCATGGTGGCCGGCAACCCCACGGCCTGCCCGACGACCTGGTCACGTTGCGAACGCGCATAGCGGGAGAAATCGGGAATTGACAGCGCCATCGTGCCCCAGAACGCCACAGCAGACGTCAAGCCGGCACCGAAAACGCCCGACAGTCCCACCGTCCGACCGTCCGACCGTCCGACGGGATTCCGTAGCATGGGGCCGAGACCGCCGGCGCGCACCAGCGCCCACACGAACAACGCAACTCCGACGGCGAGGAGAAATGGCGAACCCCACGTCTCCAGGAACTTGATCGAGTCCATGCCACGCAGCACGATCCACACGTTCATCGCCCAGAACACCATGAAGCAAACGAATTCGCCGGTATTGAGGCCCACGAACGCGGGCAGGATCTGTGGCAGCGTGGCGATGCCGGGCCAGATCACCTCGAAGAGCTTGTAGATCGCCCACCCGCCGATCCACGTCTGGATCCCGAACCATCCGCATGCAACGAGGCCCCGCAGGATCGCGGGGATGTTCGCGCCGAGGACGCCAAACGACGTGCGCGCGAGCACGGGGAAGGGAATGCCGTAACGCGTGCCGGCGTGCGAATTCAGCGCGATGGGCAGCAGCACGACGACATTGCCCAACACGACCGCACCGACGGCCGCCTGCCAAGTCCAACCTTGATCGACCAGGCCCGAGGCCAGCGTGTAGGTCGGGATGCAGATCGCCATGCCGATCCACAGCGATGCGATGTGCCACCAGTTCCAGGTGCGCCGGTCCGGCGACACCGGGAGCAGGTCCTCGTTGGCGAGCGGGGTCCGCGCCGGAAGCGTCATTTCACCTCGGCGAGTGCGCGCTCCATCCGCTTGCAGCCGTCATCGATGTCCGCCTTGCTGATCAACATGGAGGGCGCGATGCGGATCACGTTGCCGTAGAGGCCGCCCTTGCCGATCAGCAGCCCCTGGCGCTTGGCGGCTTCCAGGAACGCGGTCGTTTTCTTGGGAGACGGCTCCTTGGTCTTGCGATCCTCGACGAACTCGATTCCCTGCATCAGGCCCATCCCCCGGACATCCCCGATAAAGGGGAACGCTTGCTTAAAGCCTTCCAAATAGTCTCTAAGTTGAGTCCCCCGTTCGGCGGAGCGCTTGGGCGTGTTCTCGCGCTGCATGACGTCCAGCGTCACATCCACCGCGGCCATCGAGATCGGGTTGCCGCCGAATGTCGAGAGCGAGAGTCCGGTAAACGCGTTCGCGACTTCCTCCGTCGCGATGGTGGCGCCCACCGGGAAGCCATTGGCGATGGACTTGGCGAACGTCATGATCTCGGGCTCGACGCCCCAATGCTCGATGCCGCACCACGTGTCGCCGGTGCGCCCCCAGCCGGTCTGCACTTCGTCACAGATGAAGACCGCGCCGTATTTGCGAATGATGCCGACGGCGATCTCGAAGTACTCCTTGGGCGGTGTGATGAACCCGCCCGCGCCTTGAATCGGCTCGGCCATGAAGGCGGCGGGATGGCCGGTGGTCGTCGTCTTGATCAGATCGTCGATGTCCTGGGCGCAGCGGATGCCGCAGTCGGGATACTCGAGGCCCAGCGGGCAGCGGTAGCAGTAGGGCGACAGCGCGTGCTTGATGCCGGCAATCTGGGTCGGCAGGATGCGCCAGGGCTGCTGCCCCGTGATTGCGATCGCCCCCTGACTGCGCCCTGCGTAGCTGTGGCGCAGCGCGATGATCTCCTGCTGGCCGGTATAGATCTTCGCCAGCATGATCGCGGTCTCGTCCGCTTCCGTGCCGCTGGTCGTGAAGAAGCTCTTTTTGAGCTTGCCGGGCGTGATCTGCGTGAGCCGCTCCGCCACCCGGACTTGCTCCTGCGTGGGATACACGCTCGACGTGTGCACCAGGCGCCCGAGCTGCTCCTGCAGGCGCTTCACGAATTCCGGATGCGAATGCCCGATCCCCGCGGTCAGGATGCCGCCGAAAAAGTCGAGATACTCGCGGCCGTCCAGGTCCTTTACGCTCGAGCCATGCGCCTCCGTAATGACGACGGGCTCGGCGTAGTAATTGGCGACGCAGGGAAAAAGGAATTCCTTGTGTTTTTCACGAACTGTTTGCGAATCCATCAGTGTGTCGGCTCCCGCTTCAAGAATTGTCCCCGACCAATCGTGCCAACGAACTCACCATCTCGCGCCTGTACCTGACCCCGCACCGTCACCACGCTTGGACGTCCCCGTCGTTCCCAGCCCTCATACGCGTTGTAGTCGACATTCGAGTAACTGCATTCTTTGGAAAACGTGCCGCGATAGCTCGGATCATAGACGACGAGATCGGCGTCGCTGCCAAGCTGGATCGCCCCCTTTTTGGGATAGAGCCCGAAGAGTTTGGCGGCCTGCGTCGAACAGGCGTCCACCAGCGCTTGCAGTCCCAGCCGTCCCGCGGCGACGCCGCAGGTGTGGACGAGATCCACGCGCTCCTGCACCGACGGGATGCCGTTCGGAATCTTCGTGAACGCGTCCCGGCCCATCTTCTTCTTCTGGTCCTCGAACCGGAACGGCGCATGGTCGGTCGCAATGGTGCTGATATCGCGCGACTTCACGCCGTTCCAGAGCACATTCTGGTTGGCTTTGGCGCGCAGCGGCGGAGACATGACGTACTTGGCCCCCTCAAACGCCGGGCGCTCGACATACGTCTCGTCCAGGACGAAGTGCGGGATCACCGATTCGATCCACACGTTCACGCCCCGCTGCCGGGCGGCCAACGCGGCGCGCACGGCCGGCTCGCACGACGTGTGTACGATGTAGACGTGAGTGCCGAGCAGCTCGGCAAATGTGCAGAGATGGTGGACGCCGTCCGCCTCGACGATGGGCGGGCGCGACGGGCCGTGCCACTCGGGACCGGTCTTGCCGGCGGCGAGCAGCGACTTCTGCAGTGCGTCGATCGCGTCCGCGTTCTCGCAGTGCGCCGTCACGATCACCCCGAGGTCTTTCGCGAGCTTCATGGCGGCAAACAGGTGCTCGTCTGACAGGTTCAGCGCACCTTTGTAGGCGAGGAAAACCTTGAAAGAAGCGACTCCAGCCTTCACGATCTCCCGAAACTGCGCCCGGATCTGCTCTTCGAACCGGACGACCGACATGTGAAACGTATAATCGACCGCGGCGAGCTTCTCGGCTTTGGACTTCCACAACTCGAACGCCGCCACCGGCTCGTCGGTCGGACCGGGACAGATCATCTCGATCAGCGTCGTCGTGCCGCCCGCCAGGGCGGCTTTGCTCGCCGATTCGTAATCGTCGGCCGCGTAGGTACCCATGAACGGCAGGTAGATGTGCACGTGCGGATCGATGAATCCGGGGAACACGTACTTGCCGCGCGCGTCGATGACGTCGGCTCCGGGGGCGACCAGTTTCGCATCGATGTGCGGCTCGATCCGCGTGATGGTCTCGTTCTCGGCGTAGATGTCGCCCGTGAAGTCTTCCGTGGCCGTGATGATCCGGCCACCGTGGATCAGGAGCGCCATCGGGGCATCCAGCGGCGGCGGGTGGCCGTGTAGGCGTCGTAATCGGCGCCGAATTTGCGGCGCAGCACCGGCTCCTCGTAGAACAGCACGAACAGATGCGCCATCGACCAGAAGATGATCGTGTAGAGGACGAGGCCGATGGAGCCGTAGAACATCGCAGCGCCCAGCAGCACGAGGCCGGCGCCGATGTACATCGGGTTGCGCACCCAGCGATAGGGCCCGGCGATCACCAGCTTGCGCGGCGGATCGAAGGGCGCGGGCGTGCCCTTGCCGATAAACGCAAAGGTGAGGATTGAGGCAATGGCGAGCGCTGCGCCCGCGACGATGACCAACATCGCGAGGATCTGGATCGGACCTATGCTGTCGGGTCGCACGATGCCGGCCGGCGCGAGAATACGATCCGGAACGAAGACGAGGAGCAGCCCGACGAACAGAGTGCCGTACGTTAGAGCTCGGAAGAGGACGATCATCAGGGCAGCTGCTTCACCATGTCGTCGTACGTCTCCGGCCGGCGGTCCCGGAAAAACTGCCACGTCCGCCGCACCTCCTCGATCATGTCGAGGTTCATCTCGGCGACGACGAGCTCGTCGTTGTCCTCACTGCCTTGCGCCAGGAAATTGCCGCGCGGGTCCACGAAGTAGCTCGAGCCATAGAACTGCCCGACGTTCCACGG
>DATGVC010000206.1:0-4226 GCA_035300745.1 Gemmatimonadales bacterium
CGCGGCGGGCAGCCGGGGACATAGACATCGACCGGGACGATGGTGTCGATGCCCTGCACCATCGCGTAATTGTCGAACACGCCGCCGGTCGACGCGCACGCGCCCATGGAAATGACCCACTTGGGCTGCGGCATCTGATCGTAGATGCGCCGGATCACGGGGGCGAGCTTGAACGGCAACCGGCCGGCGCAGATCAGCACGTCCGCCTGGCGCGGGGAGAATGCCTGGCGCTCCATCCCGAAGCGCGCGAAGTCGAACCGGCTGGCGGCGGTGGCCATGAACTCGATGGCGCAGCACGCGGTGCCGAACGGCATCGGCCACAGCGAATTGGCGCGCGAGGAATTCACCGCCCAGTCCACGAGATCCTGGAACTTCGCCAGGAGGAAGTTCGGGCTCTGCCCGCTGACTTCTGTGGTCTCGCCGACTCGTTTCATGATGCCCCTAGTCCCACTGGAACGCGCCGCGCTTCCAGACGTAGATGTAACCCACGAACAGAATCAGAATGAAGACGAGCATTTCCACCAGTAGGAATCCGGTGGAGATGGTGCCAGCCCCGCCACCCAGAAAGATCGTCGCCCACGGGATGAGAAAGACAGTTTCGATGTCGAAGAGGATGAACAGCACGGCGACGAGATAGAACTTGACGGAGAAGCGCTCGTGGGCGCTGCCGAGCGGTGGCATGCCGCTCTCGTAGGGCCGCTCCTTGATCTCGGTCGGACGCCGCGGTCCGAGGAAATGCGATCCCACGATCATCGTCGTTGCCGCGACGATGGCCAGACCCAGCAGCATGAGGAACGGGATATAGGGCTGCATGGCGCTCGTGAAAAAATTCACTAATGGTGCATGGAAGCTATCGGCGCTGTGGCGTAAGTCAAGTTGGCGCCATTACATTGCGCCCCCATGTCCATCAAATCTGATCGCTGGATTACGAAAATGTCCAAGCAGCACAGAATGATCGAGCCGTTCGCCGACCGGCAAGTGCGCGAGGGCGTGATCTCGTATGGCGTTTCATCCTACGGCTACGACATGCGGGTCGCGCCCGAGTTCAAGATTTTCACGAACGCATTGTCGGCGGTCGTCGACCCGAAGCACTTCGATCCAAAATCGTTTGTGGAATTCACGGGCGAGGTCTGCATCGTCCCGCCGAACTCCTTCGCGCTGGCCACGTCGATCGAGTATTTCCGGATCCCGCGCAATGTCCTAACGATCTGCGTCGGGAAGAGCACGTACGCGCGCTGCGGGATCATCGTGAACGTGACGCCGTTTGAGCCGGAGTGGGAAGGCTTCGTAACCTTGGAAATCAGTAATACAACGCCGCTACCCGCGCGGATTTACGCGAATGAAGGGATCGCACAGGTGCTGTTCTTTACGGCGGATGAAGGGGACGAGTGCGAGGTATCCTACAAGGACAAGAAGGGCAAATACCAGGCACAGAAAGGCATCACACTGCCTAAACTGTAGATCCTGCCCCTGCCCCTGCCGGCTTGCGCGATCCCGCGACTGTGATCGCGACCGTCGCCACGACGATGATGACGAGATCGGGGGTCCAACCGAGCTCCGTGGCCCGCACCGCCATCTGCAGGAAGTACATCACGAAGTCGAACAGGCCAATCAGTAACCCCAGCAGCAGGGTGTATTGCAGCGTGCGTCCGAGCCGGGCCAGCAGGCTGCCCGTCACAAGGACCACAGCGCCTTGCGCTGCGGCGATCCCCACCGCAGCGACGGCTCCGGTGAACAGGGTTTCGATAACGGCGGAGCGGCCCGGATTGTAGCTGAAGAACCAGGTGTGGATCAGCGCGACGATGAACCCGGCCACCGCGGCGCAAATGGTGGCCCAGATCGAGTAGTAGATGATGATGCGCGTACGATCGGCGGTTTCCATCGTGGCTCCAATCTAACGAAGTCCGGCTGCGGCTTCCACAAGCGCGGCCCGCGCCTGGTCGATCCGATTCACGAGATCACCGAGCTCCCTGTTGGCCGCCGCGGCGTCCGCATAGCGAATCGCTTCATTGACCGTGGGGAACGCCATCGTCGCGTAGCCATTGTCGACGTCCGATGCGAACTGCAGGCTCTTGAACCAGGGGCGACTCACCAGACCGTTGGGCCGCGTCAACCGGCGCTCGACCTGCATGAGGACCTGATTGACCCGCTGGGCGCGTGCGGAATCCACGGCGCCGGCGCGCACCACACTGTCGCGCTCGGCCCCGAACGCGCGTGCCACCGCTGTGAACCGATCGAGCGCATCCTTCAACGTTTGCGTGCTGACCGCCTGAGTCCACTGCTTCTTGGCGATGCCGGAATCGAGCTGTGCGACGAGGCCATTCATCTCCGTCCCAAAGGCGGCGTAATCGAGCGGTATCAGATCGCTGTTGGCGAGCCGGCCCATGATCACGGCCACGAGCTGCGCGCCGGCGCGATGCGCCTTGTATGCCGGATCGCCGAAGCGCGTCATCCAGTCATAGGAGTCGTACATCGAATGGTAGATGCCGTCCGGCCCGTCGAATCCGATGCCGCCCGCCGGAATGCCGAGATGATGATAGAAGCCTGAGAAGTCCGAACCGCCACCCAGATTGCCCATGGTCAGGGCGGTCGTGTCACCGTTGTGTGCCTTCAGCCAGACGTCGTAGACGGTGCCCGGGCCCACGGGGTCGGGCACGACACGCGTCGCGGCGCGGAGCAGCGGCTTGAGCGACGGGGACCCGGCGCCGCCGAAGTTCGCGCCGGAGAACGTGCCATCCTCATTGATGTACGCGACAACGTGGGCGCGCAGTGTATCCTCGAGCTCCTCGACCCACTCCGTCGAGCCGATGAGGCCCCACTCCTCCGCATCCCACGTGGCGAAGACGACGCTGCGGGCGGGCCGCAGCCCCTCGCGCGCCAGCGTCGCGAACGCGCGCGCAGTCTCGAGGACGCAGACGCTGCCGCTCACGTTGTCGCGCGCTCCCGGTCCCCAGGCGTCGCGGTGACCGCCGACCACAACCCACTGATCGGGCCAGCGTGCGCCCCGGATGATGCCAACGGTGTTCCAGATCTTGTGAAACGCGCGCGCGCCACGTTCGGTCTTGACGCGCATCCGCGCGCGCACCGGCCCCGGACCGACGTGATAACGGAACGGCAACCCGCCCTGCCAGCTCTGCGGCACTGAGGGCCCGGTCATCGGCTCGAGGAAGTGTCGCGCATTCCCGTAGCTCATCGGGATGATGGGGATCTTCGGAATGTCGAGCGAATCCTCCGGCACGCGCCGCGCCCCTTCGACGGAGGACCAGCTCGGCGTGGTGGGATCGCCATTGCCGTTCATCATGCTGCCGCGCTGGATGCCGTCCGCGTTGCGCATCGGCCCTTTGGGGTACACATCGCCCCGGAAGTAGCCGTCCTCCTGCGGATCGGAGTACACGATCAAGCCGACGGCGCCGCGCTTCTGCGCCTCGCGTGCCTTGATGCCGCGGAAGGAGCGGCCGTAGCGCGCGATCGTGATCTTGCCCTTCACACTGATCCCGAGTGAATCGAGCGTCTTGTAGTCTTCGATCAGACCGTAGTTCACGTATACGACGTCGGCGGTGGCGTCACCGTCTCCCGTGTAGCCATTGAACGGCGGGATCTGCGGACCACTCCCGGGTTCGGCCAGTGCCAGCCGGGTCGCCCGGCGGCCTGCGATGATCCACGCGGCTACGGTATCCGGTTGTGGCAGATAGACCGTGTACTCTTTGCTCCACGCGTCGATCCCCCACGACTTCATCCGCTGGAGCACGTAGTCGCGCGTCGCGGCCTGTGCCGGGGTGCCGGCCATGTGCGGAACCGCCGAGAGATCGTGCGACATCTGGCGCACGCTCGCGGTGTCGGGAACGGCGATGAGGCGTTGCTCGAATGTCTGAGCGGACAGTCGGACCGTCGGACTGACGGTCAAAATCGCTGCAACCGTCCACAGTGCACGCTTTACCGTCCAACCGTCCAACCGTCCAACCGTCCGACGATTCATGCTCTCTCCCCAGGGAGTAAGACCGGACGTGGTGCCCGGAGGCGGTTCTTGGAGAAGCCCACCGTCTTGTGCGTCGTCGAGGTCGAGATCATTCCCTTAACCGCGGATTCAGGATCTGATCGATCCGCGCCTGCAGGTCGACGATGTGCGCCCGCGTGGCCCGGTCCGCGGCCCGCGGCAGCGCGGCGCGCAGCGTTCCCTGCAGGTCGACCAGCTCGAGGCGCGCCTGCGCGCGCGCGTCCGCCGGGCG
>DATGVC010000207.1:0-2879 GCA_035300745.1 Gemmatimonadales bacterium
GCGAATCCAATCCACCCGCGAGCTACGGTTCGAACGCGCCGCCGGGTGCGCCGCATTGGGGGCTGCCGCCGGCGGACCACAAGATGGCGTGGATTGGTCTCTCGCCCGCCGCGCTCTGCGAGATGATCAAGGATAAGAGGCACAATGGCGGGCGCGACTTCGCTGCGCTGACCACACACGTCAGCGAGGATAAGCTGGTGCTCTGGGGCTGGACTCCTGGCGGCGCGCGGGCGCCGGTGTCTGTGCCGCACGATGAGTTCGTCGCTAAGTTCCAGCAGTGGGCGGCGGCGGGCGGGCCGTGCCCGCGCGCCTAGCACTTCGCATCATCCCCGCATCTCCCCCGACAAAATCGAGGGCATAGGGTTCAGGGGGTCGCGGGTTCAAATCCCGCCGCTCGCATCGAGTCCATCCCAGCCGCGCTCAATCAACTCTCCGGGCGCCTGCTCGCCGCAACTGCCGTGTGACCCCGCCCCCGCCCCCCGAGCCAAATGTGAGCGCCGCCACCCCGTGCCGGTGCCGCGTCGCACGTTCTTAGTGCTTTCTTAATGTGACCGCGCACTCCGGTCGCTCATCTTTATGAACGCACCGAACGCCCCACTCAAAGGAGCCTTGCATGTGCCGTCCAATCGGTCTTGTCGTAGCGACCGTAGGTGTGGTCGCGTTCCTCGCTGGCTGCGGGGGGAGCAGCGCGCCCACAGGCCCATCTGGTCCGCCAATCGTCACCCAAGTGAATGGCGCGACCCTACCCTCCGGCACGATCGGCGCGACCGTGGTGATCCAGGGCTCGAACTTCGGTGCGAGCCAGAGCTTCGCCGCTGGGCACGTGGTATTCTCGACAACGGCGGGCGGCCGGGATACCGCGACGATCGCAAGCGCGGGCGACTGGACCAATTTCCTCATCGTGACGACGGTGCCCGCGGGCGTGCCGCTTGGCGCGGATACCCTGTTCGTCGAGACGTCGGGAGGCAAGAGCGCCGCCATTGTGTTCACCCTTGTGGCGAAGGCGGCGTTCAGCCCGTCTACCGTGAGCTGGACGAGCACAACCGCGCTTCCCTTCGGATTGAGCGGTCACGCCGTCGCGGCCGCCACGCTCCCGGGGGCGCCCTCCACCAGCGTCGTCTACGTCGTTGGCGGAGCCGACAGCACGAACACCCCCCGCGACAGCGTGCTCTACGCGACCGTCTCGAACACCGGTACCGTCGGCGCGTGGACGCGGACGACAGCCCTGTCCGTCCCGATCGCCTTCGCGGCGGCCCTCGTGGCAACGCCGACGAATTCACCGGTCACGGGCAGTTCCTATCTCTACGTGCTTGGAGGCGACAGCACGGCGAGCGGCAAGCCCGTCGCCACCGTCTATGTGGGCACGCTGAACGCCAGCGGCACGGTGTCGGCGTGGACCACAACGACCGCCCTGCCCGTCCCTCTGCACTCCCTCGGCGCAGTCATCTTCAACGGGAACGTGTACATCGCGGGCGGGTCGGGCAGCGGCAACGCGCCCGTGGCGACTGTGTATCGGGCCGCGATTGCGTCGAACGGCGGGCTCGGGGCGTGGCAGGCGTTGACCTCGCTGCCCTTTGCCCGGAGCTACTTCGGGTTCGGCGTGAATGGCACGTTCCTCTATGCGTTCGGCGGCGACAGTGCCACGGTGACGCCAAACGATTCGACCCTGAAGGGGAGCGTGATCAGCGACATCGTGTACGCGCAGATCGACGTCCACACGGGGAATCTGACCGCGGGAGGCTGGACGGCGAATGCGAACAAGTTGAAGAAAGGCGTGGCCAAGCACACGGCGGTCGTGGCAGATGGGAATGTCTTGTTCACCGCCGGACTCTATAACGGGGCCACGACCGGCGCGACCGAAGAGACCTATACTGGCCTCAACCCCGACGGCAGCACGGGTGCGGTGAATGGCGCCACGGGCGCAAACACGATCTCCGCCGCCGGGGGCGGGAACGTGTTCAATCACGGCGCGGTTGGGTACCGGGATGCGTCGGGCGCGTTCCACGTGCTCGTCGTCGGCGGGGATGACGTGAACACGCCGACCAAGAAACACAAGGGTGTGTTCTACTACTGATCCGGGTCGCCCAGCGGGACGCGGAGAGAGGTCGGGGCGCCACAGTCTGGCGCCCCGATTTCGTCTCGGGGACCAGAGGAGAGCCGAGGACTGCTCATTGATCGCGCTCAGCAGATTGCTTGCCGATGCCCGCCGAGCACGCTTACGTTCCCGACATGCCCCAGCTCATCACGGCTGAAGAGCTGCTGTACACGAATGTCCCGAATAAGCGCACGGAGCTGGTGCGCGGTCGTCTCATCGTCCACGAGCCGCCGGGCGGGCGGCACGGTAACATCACTGCGATCCTGAGCGTTCGGCTTGGTCAGCACGTCGATCTCACTGACGCCGGTGCGCTGTTCGTGGGTGATACCGGGTTCACACTGAGCCGCAATCCGGACACCGTTCGGGGTCCCGACATCGCGTTCGTTCGCAAAGCACGCGTCCCCGACCCGATCCCCAGCACATTGCTTGAATTCGCACCCGATCTCGTCGTCGAGGTTCTGTCACCGAGGACGTCCTGCCGGGCTTCAGCTGCACGCTGGCGTCTATTCTGAGCTCACCCTTCGTTCCCCCTCTCCTGAAGGGAGAGGGGGCCAGGGGGTGAGGACCCCGCGCGCGCCTGCCGCACCGCCGCGAGGAACTGTTTGGCGAGCGCCCCGATCGCGGCGTAGTCGCGCCGAGCCAGCGCGTCCTGTGAGATCAGCTCCGTCCCGACACCGACGGCCGCGGCGCCCGCCTGGAACAGCTCCGCCAGGTTCTCGAGCGTCACGCCGCCAGTCGGGACGAGCGGAATGTCGGGAAACGGCCCGTGCAGCGCCCGCAGATA
>DATGVC010000208.1:0-3846 GCA_035300745.1 Gemmatimonadales bacterium
CCGCAACGCGGCCGTCGCGAATGTCTTTGGAGTGCAGGCAACCGGATTTGTGGCGTGGGTGATGTGGCTCGGGATTCACATCATTCAGCTGATCGGCTTTCGCAACAAACTCTTCGTGCTGCTCAACTGGGCGTGGGATTACTTCTTCTACGAACGAGCCGCCCGCCTGATCACGCGCGATTGAGCCTGCCGCACCACGCCGCTCCAGCCACAATCGAGGCACCAGCGGTGCTCCACAACGGGCAGGAGCCGCCGCAACAGCGAATGCTGGATGAGCGCAAGCTGTGCACCGCACAAAGGACAGATGCGCTTTGCCGGCAGCATGAGATAGACGAACGTCAGCACGATCGCGGCGCGCAGCAACACGGTCGCAAACAGCACGACCACGATCAGCATTTAGGCGGCTTTCTCGTGGACGAAGGCGGCAATGCGCCGTTCCAGCTCGGCCAGCTCGACCGGCTTCACAAGCACACGATCGCGCGGCACCTCGGCGAGACCGCGGCCCGCAAGATGCGTAATGTCGCCCGACAGAAACAGCACGCGGTCGGCAAGGGCAGGGCGCTCCTTCTGCAGCCGCTCGTAAAACTCCGCGCCGTCCATCCGCGGCATGCGCAGGTCGGCGAGGATGACGTGCGGATCGAATCCCTCGTGTAAACGCTCGAGCCCCGCCCGTCCATCGCCTGCCTCACGAATTTCAGCGCCGCGCTTGGTCAGGAATCGTCCCATCGGGCGACGAATCAGCTCTTCATCATCGACGAGCAGCACCCGAATCCCGGAGAGACTCTTCTGTGCCGCTTGTGGCACCGGCTCCGCTTGCGGAGCAGCAGCCGGCGCCCTGGAGACGGGCTCGCGGGCGGACGGCAACCACACGAGAAAACGCGCTCCCCCCCCCGGTTCCGACCGCTTCACCAGGTCGAGCTCACCTTCGGCTTCGCGAACCAGTTGGCGCGAGATGTACAGGCCGAGTCCCGTACCGCGAATGCCTTTTGTACTCGCGAACGGCCGGAATAGCCGCTGGGCGATCTCAGGCGCCACACCGGGACCGTTGTCCGTTACCGTGACACAGACGCGTCCGCCCGTATCATCGATGAAGCTGTCGACGATCAAGCGCCGCGGTGGTTTCACGCTGCGCAACGCATCGAGCGCGTTGCTCAGCAGATTGACGATGACCTGCTCCAGGCGATTGGCATCGCCAACCACGGTCGGCAGCTCGGGATCGAGCCGCCCTTCGATGGAGATTTCGTCGATCGTGAAGCGGTAGGAAACGAGGTCGATGGCGCTGCGGACCACATCATTCATGTTCACGGCCGCGGTGCGCTTCTCCCCCGCGCGCACGAAGCGCAACAGCCCCCGCAACAGCTTCGCGGCGCGCTGCGCCTGCCGCAGAATGCTCTGCATCTCATTGCGCTGCTCGGCCGGCAGGTTGCCGTCCGCCAGGCGCAGCTCGGCGTGACTGGCGATCGCCATGAGCGGGTTGTTGACCTCGTGAGCCACGCCGCCGAGCAGCTCGCCCGCCGCCGCAAATCGTCCCTGCTCCTCGGCGCGATCGCGCAGCGCGCGGGTCATATGATTGAAGTGGCTGGCCACGGTGCCCAGCTCGTCGTCTCGCATGACGGGCACCTGCGTGCTCAAGTCGCCTTCCGACACATTCTGGATGGCGCGCTCGATCTGGGTGAGCGGCGTCCAAATTCGCCGTCGCACGATGAACAGCGCGACCGGAAGCAGGACCGCGCCCACGATCAGCACGACGATCGCCGTCGCCGAGCCGAGATTTTCCGTGAGCGCGAGTGTCAACGCCGCGCCGTAGACCATCGCCGCGACGACGACACCCACAATTAACACGCGGAGACTACTGGACGGATTGCGTGGCACGGCCTAATCTCCCCGTTCCCAACTCGCACCAAGGTACAATCAATGCGGTTTTTGAGCATCCTCCTGACAGTCGCCGTCCTCGGCGTGCTCGCGTGCTCCCACGCCACCGGCGCAGCTCCCCAGGGCCCGGCGCCAGTCCCAGGTCGTCAGGAGACCCCCCAGGCCCCGGCCGGAGGTCAGCAAGCGCCTGAGCCCGGGGCCCCGAAACCCTACAACCAGGTCATCACCTCCGGCGCGATCACCGACTCCGGCGTGTTCACCGTGCATCGGATTGGGGAGAAGCTCTTCTACGAGATCCCGATGGCGATGTTCGGCAGAGAGTTTCTGATGGTGGCCGACCAGCGGGGAACCGTGCGCGGCGTTCGGTACGCGGGAGAGGAAATCAGCAACCGCATTGTGGTGTGGGAACGCATGGGCAACCGGGTGTTCCTGCGGATCGTGTCGTACGCGATGCGCGCCGACAGCACGCAACCCGTCGCGCGTGCGGTCCGGCTGTCCAACATCGCGCCGATCATCTTGAGCTTCGACGTCGCGTCGTGGCATACCCCCGACAGCGCCGCCGTCATCGAAGCGACGAAGCTGTTTACGACGGATGTGCAGGAGCTGAACCTGCACCAGTCCGGCGTCCGAGTTCGCCGCATGGATCCGACGCGCTCCGTAGTGGAGCGCGCCCGCTCCTTCCCGCGTAATGTCGAGGTCAGTGCGCTGCAGACGTTCGAAGTCGATTCCGTGCCTGGGCCCGCCGGCGGACCGCCGAACCGGTCGCTGAATTCGATTACAATACTGATGAACTACTCGATGGTGCTGTTGCCCGATCATCCGATGATGGCGCGGCTGTGCGATGATCGCGTGGGCTACTTCAATCTCTCGTTTGAGAACTACGACGAGGACCGCGTCTCCGGCCCGCGGCGTTGCTTCATCCAGCGCTATCGCCTCGAACCTAAGGACCCGAAGGCCGCAGTCTCCGATCCGATCCAGCCGATCATCTGGTACATCGATCCCGCGACGCCCGCCAAATGGGTTCCCTGGTTGATCAAAGGCGTCGAGATGTGGGAGCCGGTGTTCCGCGCGGCCGGGTTCAGCCACGCGATTACGGCCAAGGTCGCGCCGGTCGATGACCCCAATTTCGATCTCGACGACGCCCGCAACTCGACGATTCGCTGGCTACCCTCGACGATCGAAAACGCCTACGGTCCGCGCCTCAGCGATCCGCGCTCCGGCGAAATCATGAACGCCAACATCGGCTTCTACCATAACATCACGAGCCTGGTGGAGGCATGGTATTGGACGCAGGCTGGCGCCGCCGATCCGCGCGCGCGGCAGCTGCCATTCCCCGATTCGCTGATGGGACTGATGGTGGCGTATGTGGCGACACACGAGGTGGGCCACAGCCTGGGCCTGCGCCACAACATGGTGGCCTCGACCTACTATCCGGTCGATTCGCTCCGCAGCAAGTCGTTCACATGCCGGATGAAGGGCACGAGCCCGTCGATCATGGATTACGCGCGCTACAACTACGTGGCGCAGCCGGGCGACAGCGCCTGCCTGATGCAGGGCATCGGGCCGTACGACTACTACGCGATCGACTGGGGCTATCGCCACATTCCCGGAGCACGCTCCCCGGATGCGGAGCGCCCGATTCTCGACTCGCTCGCGCGATTACAGGATGCGCAGCCGTTGGATCGCTGGATCGGCGACGGCGAGCCGGTCGATCCGCGGATTGTTACCGAAGCACTGGGCGATGATCCGGTGAAGGCGAGCGGCTACGGCGTTCGCAACATCAAACGCCTCGTGCCGATGCTGATCCCCGCGACCACCGGCGACCGCCTGGACAACTATGACCGGCTCAACGACATGTACACCGAGCTCATCAACCAGTGGGCGCGGGAAATGAACCACGTCGCCGTCGTCGTGGGTGGTGTGTACCAGTTCACTAAATACGCCGGCCAGTCGGGCCGGGTCTATCAACCAGTG
>DATGVC010000209.1:0-12709 GCA_035300745.1 Gemmatimonadales bacterium
CCCTTCGGCGTGATCGACATGAACCCGGCCGCGGGAACGGCGCAGAAATGCACGCTCTGCTACGACCGGATGGAGGTAGGGCTGGAGCCGGCCTGCGCCAAGGCCTGCCCCACCGATTCGATCCAGTTCGGGCCGATCACCGAGCTGCGCGAGCGGGCGAGCAAGCGCCTCGTGCAGCTCAAGGCTCAGGGCGAGAAGCGCGCCCGGTTGTACGGCGACGATCCGAATGGCCCGCTCGGGGGCCTCAACTCGTTCTACCTGCTCGTGGATGAGCCGGAGGTCTACGGGCTGCCGAAAGACCCGAAGCTTCCGAGCCGGAACCTGCAACGCACCGGCACCTTCACGGCCGCGAGCGGCGCAGTGCTCGGCTTGCTGGCGCTCGTCGGTCTGCGCAAGCGGCGCATGGACGAGATGAACTAATGTCCGACACCTTCTTCACGGCATCGCCGCACTGGACCTGGTTCATCATCCTCTACTTCTTCGTGGGGGGCATCGCCGGCGGCGGCTACTTCCTCGCCGCGTTGCTGCAGTGGTTTGGGAAGCCCGAGGATCGGCCGGTGATCCGCACCGGGTACGCCCTCGGGTTCTGGGGCGCCATCATCTCAGGGGCGCTGTTGACAATGGACCTCGGGCGACCGTTCCGGTTTTGGCACATGCTGTTCCAATCGGAGCGCTTCCCGAGCCTGATGTTCAAGAGCTGGTCGCCGATTTCGTTCGGAGCGTGGGCGATTCTGTTGTTCAGCGCGTGCGCCGCCCTCTCCATGATCGGCGCCTGGTCGGAAGAGGGTCGGGTGCGCGTGCCCGGCGCGCAGCTGCTGCAGAGCAGCACCTTGCTCGCGAAGCTGATCGCGGGTCTTGGCGGGCTCTTCGGATTCTTCGTGGCCGGTTACACGGGTGTCCTCTTGTCGGTGACGAACCGGCCGATCTGGGCCGACAGCCCGTGGCTCGGCGCGCTGTTTCTCGCCTCCGGCGCGTCGACGGGCGCCGCGGCACTGCGCCTCTTCGGTCGCCGCCGAGGTGCGGCCGAACGCTCGATCCGCTGGCTCGCGTCATTCGACACCCAGGCGCTCATCGTCGAGCTGGTGATCCTCATCATCTTCATTGCATCCCTGTGGCCGATCAGGCAGGTGTGGATCAGCTTCTGGGGATTCCTGCTCCTCTTCGGTGTCGTGGGGGCCGGCATCCTGTGGCCGCTGCGGCTCCACTTCTCACCGAGCGCCGGGGCGGGTTTCCGAAACCCCGCGCTCATGGTGTTGCTTGGCGGGTTCCTGCTGCGCGTGGTCGTCCTGCTCGCCTCGAACGCCATTGCCGTGCATCGCGTGGCCTCCGGTGGAGGCTAATTCCGTGCGGGCACGCTGGGGGATGTTGCTTGTCGCCGCTGGTATCGCCGCCTGCGCGAGTCCCGAAGCTGCGCGGGCGCGCGGCGGCGGACCCGGAGCCGATCTCGGCAATCACGGTTCCGTCGTGCAGATCCACGCCGGCAACAAGATCTACTACAAGACGCCGTGCAGAACCGTGAAGGTCAAATGCTCTGGTCCCGCACAGGCCGGCTCCTAGACGCGGAGCAGGCGCAGCGCCTCGCGGACGTTCGGCGAAACAACCCGGAATCCGAGACGTGGCTGGCGCTGGTCGAGGCGGCGCTGGCCGAGAGCCAGGACACCGCGACCTGGGACGCCGCCGTGCCGGCTCCGGTGGACCGTCGTCCCGCCCGCGCACCGCTACTGCACGGCGCCGAGCTCGGCGTGCACCGCCGCTCTGCGAGCCGCTTCGTGCGCGATCTCGCGCGGCTCGCCGGTCTCGACGGCGCGGCTCACCGCCTCGACGCACTCGATCTGCTGCAGGCCGCGGTCCGGCAGGATGATGCGCGCATCGATGCGCTCGCGATAGGCGATCCGGCCACGCTGCGCGTGGTGGCGCAGGTAGCGGCTGTGCCGCTGCTCCGGGGATGCGCGCGCACGATCGGCAACGAGGTACCGGCGGGGGGGGCGTGGTGGGAAGGCTATTGTCCGCTGTGCGGCGCCTGGCCTACGCTCGCCGAGTTCCGCGGCCTCGAGCGCAAGCGCTGGTTGCGCTGCGGGCGCTGCGGCATCGGCTGGGAGGTGCCGTGGCTGCGCTGCCCCTTCTGCGCGGAAACGAGTCACGAGAATCTGGGATACTTGGCCCCCGAGGACGGTGAGACGACGCGCAAGGTCGAGGTGTGTGACACGTGTAAGGGATATGTGAAGGCCGAGCCGACGGTGAGCGAGCTCCCTTGGTGGGGCGTGCTGTTGGACGATGTGGCGACGGTCGCCCTCGACGTCGCGGCCCTCGACCGCGGGTACCACCGTCCCGAGCGGCCGGGCTTCGCCCTGGAGGTCAACGTCGTCGCTCGCCGGAGCCGTTCATGGTGGCACTGAACCGGCCGCGCGACGTCTGCCGCGAGCTGCTCGCCGCCCTTGCCGCCTCGGAAGGCCGGCGGAAGCGTCGCAAGCGCGACACAACGCCCGATGCGATCGGGCTCGCGATCAAGCGCGATCTGCTCGACCGCGCCGTCACCGCCGACCCAGACCCGGAGGCGTTCGAGGCATGGCTGCTCGAGCAGTGCGCGGCCGCGGGACCGGCGGAGGGCGGCATGCGCGCGATGGCATTGTCGATCTTCGAGGAGTGGCGCCTGGCCCGGGACGCCGGATCGTTTCGGAATTGGCTGGCCCAAGGCGCGCCGTCGGACGACGCGAGTGGTGAGACTTGAAGGGAGAGACAATGCGCAGCCTACTGTTGGTCAGTGGAATCGTGCTGGCGACCGGGTGCGGAGGACGCAAGGCGCCGGTGGCGTGGGACAAAATCGCCAACTCGGAGGCCGTGAAGATTCTCCGGGACGACCACAGCCCCTACCGCATCATCTATTACGCGCCTGTGGACCTCGCAAAGAAGCCGGCGAGCTGATACGTGCCCGTCAGCGAAGGCCAGGTCTTGGATGCCCTGCGTGTCGTCACGGACCCCGATCTGGGACGCGACATCGTGTCGCTGGGGTTCGTAAAGAACGTCCAGGTTTCGGACGGCACCGTCGGGTTTACCATCGAGCTCACGACGCCCGCCTGCCCGGTGCGCGAGCGCATGCGGCAGGAGGCACGGGAGGCCGTCGCGGCCCTGCCGGGCGTTGGCGGCGTGGACGTCACGATGACCGCGCGAGTCCGTGGATCGCCCGGACCGGCCAAGGAGCGGCTCATCCCGTCCGTGAAGAACGTGATCCCCGTGGCGAGCGGCAAAGGCGGCGTCGGGAAGTCCACCGTGTCCGCCAACCTGGCGCTCGCGCTTGCCGGCACCGGCGCGCGCGTGGGAATCATGGATGCGGATGTGTACGGGCCGACCATCCCCACGCTGATGAACGCACACACACTGCCCAAGCCGACCGTCGAGGGTACGGTGCCGGCCGAGCAGTACGGCGTCAAGATCATTTCGATGGGATTTTTCCTGCGTGAGGACGACGCAATCATCTGGCGCGGGCCGATGCTCCACAAGACAGTGCAGCATTTCCTCGGCAACGTGCTGTGGGGCGAGTTGGACTATCTCATCGTCGACCTGCCTCCCGGCACGGGGGACGTGCAGCTTACCCTGTGCCAGGCGATTCCCCTTACTGGTGCCGTCGTCGTGTCGACGCCGCAGGACGTAGCCCTCAAGGTCGCGCAGAAGGCGATCACGATGTTCAACCAGCTGAACACGCCCGTGCTCGGCATTGTCGAGAACATGGCGTCGTACGTCTGCCCGTGCTGCGGCGCGCGCGATGAGGTGTTTGGCTCGGGCGGCGCCCGCCGCGCCGCCGAGCGCCTCGGCGTGCCGTTTCTGGGCGAGATCCCGCTCGCCACTCAGATTCGAATCAGCTCTGACGCCGGGCGGCCGATCGTACTCGACCCGGCGTCGCCGTACGCCAGGGCGTACCTCGGTGTGGCGGAAACGCTCGCTGCGCAGGTCAGCATCCGGAACATGCAGCGCGAGCTGACGCCCCTCGTTCAGATTCGGTTCTGAGGCGCCGACACGCGTAAACGACGGCCGCGTGCCGAGTCTACCAACGGTCTGCCTTGCCGGCGTCAGGGACGAAGAGGCTTCGGCCAAAGCGCGCTGTCCCGAATCCTCCGATGAGACGCTGAGTCTCCGCGGCCACGAAAAACTCCGCGAGGGCCCGACCCCCTTGCACGTTGATGCGAGGGGCATTCTTTGAATTGAGCTCGAGCACGTGGTAGACGTTGTAGAGCAGGGAATCCCCTTCGACCATGGGGAGGAGCGCGACTTTGTCGCGCCACGCCAGATACGTGGCGTCGTCGCTCAGCGTATAGGCGTTCTTCTCGCTCGCCAGTTGCAGGGTCGCCCCCATTCCCTGACCTGACTCGACGTACCAACCGCCCGGCGGGGGCGGTGTGATGTGGGCTCGCTTCCACAAGCTCAGCTCTTTTTGGTGAGTCCCCGATTTATCGCCCCGCGAGACAAACGGCGCCTGATGTCCCGCGATATGCTCGAACGCCGTGACGGCGTCGCTCAAGCCGCGCACGCCGGCCGGATCAGCCGGCGGACCCGCGATCAGAAACCGATTGTGCATCACGAGCCGGCGCCGGACAAAGTAGCCGGAGTCGGTGAGCGTCCGCTCGGCCTCGGGGGCGTGCGAGAGGACCAAGTCCGCGTCGCCGCGCCGGCCCATCTCGAGTGCCTGGCCGCTGCCGACAGCGATGACTTTGACATGGTATCCGGTCTGTCGCTCGAATAGGGGCAGCAGCGAATCGAGCAGGCCGGCGTCGCGGGTCGAGGTCGTGGTCGCGAGGAGGATGTCGTGTTGCTGAAGCAGGGTGGTCGGTCTGGCCGTGACCAGCAGCGCAAGCACCGCCAACATCGCTGTGCCACCGAGCCGTCGCGTGGAGGCGCGCATCACCACCGCACCTGCATCTGGATTACGCCGCGGTTGTTATTCACCTGGACAGCTTGTTCACGGAAGATCTCGTAGTCCGCGATCACCTTGAAGGTGTCCCCGCGGATGAAGTACTGCACGCCGACCAGGTATCCGGTGGAGCGGTCGGTTCCTATTCTATCGCTCGGATCGTACTGTTCCATCCGGCCGACCACCTGGAACTGTCGAGGGACCAGCTGGTACGCCGCGAGCACGTACCAACCTGTGGTGTTGAAATCCGCTGCCCTGTGGTGCGCGCGGATGAATTCGGCTCGAGCGGTCCATCGCCCCGTCCGGTACATCGCCTGGGCATCGTCGATCGTGCTGTCACCGTAACCGGCAGCGGCGCCGCCCACATCCAACCCCCGAACCGGCGTCACCACCGCTCGGGCGAAGTAGGCCATATGGTTGTCCGGGTTGTTGGCGCGATTCGGTCCTTCTCCGTCGACGATCGCCGCTTGCAGTGTCAGCCGTGGGATGTGCCAGTCCACCTGCACGCCGATGTCGCGCCGGGCGACGTTGACGATACGCGAGCGCTCCGTTGTCTCGAGCGTCGTCGAGCTGAGCAATGATTCCAGAGACAGGGGGACGCGAAATTGCCCTACCGTTCCGCCCCACTGCTCATGACTCAGCCTGACGAAGAGGTCTGTGGCCGAGAGCGTAAGCGGGGAGGTTAGCGGCGTCGCCGGCGCGCCGATGGTGCGGAGCTCAACCTGGGCACGGTACGACGCCCACGGGGTGATCGCGCCCTCGAGGGCGAAGCGGGCGCGGCGCAGAAAGAAGGAAGCGGAGTCGCCGAGACTCTGGAACCGCGGCTGCAGGTACCCCGTCACCTTCGGAGATGTCGACGCCGAGTCCCGCGCTTGCGCACCAAGGGATGGTGCGAGACAGCTGAGAATGATCATTCCCTGGAGGACTCGCGCTGCCGGCACAGAGGGCCGCATGCGGTAACCTTACGTGGCCAGCATATGGAGCCCGAGCACCCGCTCCATCTGGCGCAGTCGGTTCGAGCAGGTGCGATAACTCCAGCCGACCGCTTGGCCGGCGGCCCGGATCGTGCCCGCAGTCTCCACGGCGGTCAGGAAGTGGAGCGACCTCGGGCACATGAGAAACTCCCCGTCCCAGTCGAGCCACACTTTGTGTCCCGCCGTGAGATGAGAGCCAAGGGAAACGGTCTTCGCTGTCATGGGGGACTCTCACCTTTCTTTCTGGTCCAAGCTAGTGGCAAGAGGCCAACCCTGGCATGGATCGCCAGCCACCGCTCGCCAACCGGGTCCCGTCCCTACGGCGTGAGACGATGGACCAACTTGACGACAAAGGCCCCATCGAGGGGGCGAGCCAGAGCCCGGGTGTCCGGAAAGCGAAACCGGGAGAGCGGCTCAGTCGAGTACCCGGAGTTCCACACCACGAACACATCGTCCCCGATCACCGGGATCCAGTGAAACCGCACATTGAAATCGACACGCTCGCTCGCGTTGTCATACTGTACGAACGCGAGCAGACTGGCGCGGGTATCGAAATCGTACTCAAACCGGTTTGCGGACAGCACCGTGGTGAACGCTCCGGCCGGTAGGTCTGCCCTGGTCCGGATCAGATCGCTGCTCACGATGACGTGACCACCGCCGCGCCACGCCGCGCTGAGCTTGAGATCGGTGCTGTGACCGCCGTAGAACTGGCCCCAGTTTGCGAATGCCCCGAAGCTCAAGGGATGGCCGGCGTTCATGAAGTACTGCAGCTCGTAGCGCGACCACCAGTAGCGGCCCGGCGGGATCACCACGCGCGCGAAGATGTCGAAGGTATCCGTGGGGGCATCCATCAACCGTTGGAAGTTGACTTCGAAGTGATCGCCGTTCTGTCGGTCGCCCCCAAACACTCGCCACTCGAACCACGCCGTCTGCCAGTCGGCACTCCGAAAGAGTGAACCGTTTTGGTTTGCGATGACATCCCAGCTCGGAATGGGAAACGTGAAGTCGAGCTGTCGGATTCCCAGTACTCCCGGCCGCGGCATGAAGTCCACGTGCCCCGTCGTCTCCCAGATTCCCGTGCGGCGGACGAAGCCCAGCGGCGTGGCGAAGCCCGCGTCGATGCGGTAGAGCGAGACGAAATTGTCGAACAGATCGTTCGGGTTGTCGGTCGAGATCCGCCACGCGAGCGGCGTCCCGGGCACTCCCGGCCTCTGGCTGCCCGCGATCCAGATCTTGGGCTCCACGTTCGTTCCATGGACGACGAGCGGCAGGTCGATGTCGAGTCCGCCCGCACGCTGGACGCCTCGGCCGCCGAGTCCGGCGTGCAGCGTCCCCATGGCACCGATGTAGGAGCGATCGAAAAGGTCGTGCTGAACGCGCACGACGGCGTCATTAGCGTCGTCCGCACCGCCGGTTTGTGCGTCCAGAAGGCCAACCTTCCACCGCCCGAGCTGCCCGTAGATCCGCCCGCCTGCGATGATCGGCACGGGCGCGCCGCTTGTGTCGAGGCCGATGCGGCGTGAGTAGAACAGCTGCGCCCGGCCCGGCGTCCCCAGACCAAAGATCCCGCTCGATTCGAGGAAGAACTGGCGCTTTTCGGGAAAGAAGACAGGAAAGCGACTGAGGTTGATGACTTGCTGGTCGGCTTCTACTTGCGCGAAGTCGGTGTTGACGGTGACGTCCGCTGTCAATGTCGGCGTGATGCCAAGCTTGGCGTCGACCCCGGCCTTCCCGTTCAGGTAACCGCCGCGCGTCTCCCGACCGACGCTGTCGTGCTCGGCCTCTACGGCCCGCCCGAGTACATACGGGTACAGCTCGAGATCGTGGGGACGACGCAGATCTCCGAGATCGGTGATCGTTCCTTCATTGTTCAGACGATAAAATCCCTGTGCCCGGCCGTACGAGCGCCACAGGTCTTCCTCGTTCTTCCGTCGAATGAAGCGCCGGACATTGAACCCGAACTTCGTGTTGCGCACGGCGCGAAACCGCAAAGTGAGCAGCGGGATGCGGAACTCAGCGGTCCATCCGGCACTGTCGCGCGAGACGGCGACCGCCCAGATGCCGTTCCAGTTCTCGTTCAAGTCGTCGACGCCCGAGAACTGCGCGTCCCACAAGGCGCCGTTCGGATTCGTGGCGAACATGAAGGCGCTGTGCCGGTCGTCGAAGCTGTCGATCAGGAGCCGGACGTTATCGTCGCTCGACAGATCGGCGTCACGCCGCAGCTGGCTGGCCCGCACGCCGCCCATGTTGGAGTCGGAGCAGCGCACGGCGATGTAGAGCGCGTCGGCGTCATGCGCCACCTTGACGACCGTGCGCTCCGTCGCGGGGGATCCCTCGAGTGGTTCGCGTTGGCGAAAGTCGTCGATCGAGTCTGCCGTCGCCCAGAACGGTTCGTCGAGCCTGCCGTCGAGCCTCACCGTGGCGCGGATCGCCGTGGCTCGAATCGTCGTCCGTTGTGCCGCGGCCGCCGTGGTCATCAGACAACTGCCCGCCACAAGGCTGATCAGCGCGGTCTTCGCCACCGAGGCTTAGGCCGGGGTCGGCACGCGCTGCGGGTTCCAGGTATGACGCTCGCTTTTGGCATGCTGCAGCCACTCATACAAGGCGTCATAGAGGAGAAAACCGCGGGGCAGTAGCTCCGCGTCGTCTGCGTACAGGCGCGATAGGCCAAGGGAGATCGCGAGCAATCCGGCGGATTGCGGCGCGAGGTCCAACCTGTCCGTGTCGGCCCCACGGACGATGACGGCAAGCTCGTGGAGGGCCGGATCCGCCAATCCGTACTTCTGCAGAAAGGCATCGAAGCTGCAACGGGGCCCGTCATGGGACAGCTCCACGCCCTCTACGTCATAGGGCGTGGCGTTGAGTTCCACGGCACGGGCGCGGACGACCGCGGGCGGTGCAAAGAGGAACTCCGCCTCGGGATCAATGAATCGCTTGATCAGCCACGGGCATGCGACACGGTCGATCTTTGGATGCTCGCGGGTAATCCATCGCATAGAACCCTCGCAAGTGTATCATCCAACATATGAAGCAAGCGCTCACCTCGACAGGGAACCAACGCCCATGAACGTTCGCGCCATTCTCGTGACCCTCCTCATCGCAAGTCACCTTCCGGCTGTTGGTGTGGGCCAAGCGCCACTCGGCGCGCCCTGGGACTCCGTCGGGCGAATTCTCCAAACGTCTGGCTCTGCCACCGGGGGCTACTACCGCTACAGTTGGCCCCGCCGCGACGTCACGCTGCGGATCGGTGACGTCACCGTCTCGCCGGCGCTTGCCCTGGGCGCCTGGGCCGGGTTCAGCGGCGACGCCGCCGACGCCACGATGATGGGCGATCTCGTACTGACGAGCGGAGAAGTCAAGCCGGTGCTGGCGGAGCTCACGCGGCAGCGAATCGCCGTGACCGCAATTCACAACCACTTGGTCGGGGAGGAGCCGAAGATCACCTACGTCCACTTCCACGCGGAGGGCAACGCGCTGGAGCTGGCCAGTCGGCTCGACCGCGTCCTCGCGCTGACGGGCGCCCCGCGCCCGGTGGTAGCTGCGGCGCCGCAGCCCGTCACGATCGATACCGCACTCGTGTTCACCACGCTCGGGCTGCGGGGCAGGGCGCAAGCCGCGGTCGCCCAACTGTCCGTCGTCCTGGTTCCGGGAACGGTGACGATGCACGGCCGGACCGTCACGCCCGCGCTCGGCTACGGTACGCCTATCAATATTCAAGTCCTCAGCCCGGATCGAGCCGTCGCCAGTGGTGACTTCACGATCCTCGCGGCCAAGGTGGCGCCGGTGTTCGATGCGCTGACGGCTCACGGCATCACTGCGACGGCGCTTCATAGTCATCTCGTCGGTGCGGAGCCGACACTCTACTACATGCATTTCTGGGCGGACGGACCGCTCACCGAGGTTCTGCGGGGGCTGAGGGCTGCGCTCGACGCAGCGCGGTAGTGGAGTGACGTGGGCCGACTGGACTCGCTAACGTTGGGTCCGCCGCCACCCTAGCTCAGTGGTAGAGCTCTTGGCACCACCACTGGGACCACGTTGCGCAACCGCCGACGGTGCATCAACGAGGCCGGCCAGCCCCGTCAATGCGGCGAGGCTGGCCCAGCCGAACCGGGAGCGCATCACGACCGCTGGATCGTTGCGATCTGGAGCGCGTGCGCGCCGCCCGCACGGAATGCCTTCCCCTTCACGGTTACGCGCTGCTCGGCGAACTCCTTCAGGCGTCCGTTCTGAGCGTCGCCGGGCATGGCGGCGCTTGTAGGAATGTAGAGCGTGCCGTCGTCCGTGAGGATGGCGAGCGGGATGCCGCGGTCGGCGCACACCTGCGCGCACATGCGGTGGTCGTTGCCAGTCAAACCCTGCCCGAACTTGCAGCTCACGTCCACCACGACACCACTGATCGTCACTTCCTTGCTCTGCGGCGGGGCGCCCATGCCTTGGCCGCGGGCCTGGGCCGGGGCGGCGAGCAACGCGAGAGCCAGGAACCCGGCTCCGGGAATGGTGCGTGCAGTGCCTGCGTTCATCGTGTCCTCCTTGAGTGAGAGATCCTGCGAGGTGCCTCCGGGAGTTATTGTCGCGCGAGCTCAACTCGTTACAGTCGGCGAGCAGTTAGACTCTGGTGTGCCTGCTACCGGAGCCCCATGACCACGCCGCGTGAGCCCCCGGAGCGCTGCGACGCCATCCGGCGGCGCGATCCGGCCGCGCTCGAAGCGGCAGCACGGGAGAACATCGGACCGCTGTTGCGTGGCGCGCGGGCCGCCGGCCTGAGTGGAGGGGATGCGTACGACGCGGTGCAGGAGGCCCTGCTCGTATTCGTGGAGAAAGCCGACCGCTACGACGGTCGTGCCAGCGTGCGCACCTGGTTATTCGGAATCCTGTTCAACAAGATCGCCGAGCGGAGGCGCGCCGTCGCCCGCGAAGAGCCGGTGGACGACATCGACGCAGTGGTTGACGCACGGTTCGACGCACGCGGCCAATGGATCAAGCCGCCGCGAGCGCCGGACGCCGAGCTGGCGGCCGGGCAGGCCATGAAGATGCTGGAGGAGTGCCTCGATCAACTGCCCGAACGCCGGCGCGCCGCCTTCGTGTTGCGCGAGGTGGAGCAGTTGGACGTTGACGAAGTGTGTAACGTGCTCGACGTGAGCCGCAATAATCTCGGAGTCCTGTTGTTCCGGGCGCGAAACGCGCTGCGGGAGTGCCTGGAATCGAAAGGCATAGAAGGGAGCGCTGATGTTGCGTTGTAGAGAGGTCGTCGAACTCCTGGCCACGGATGGCTGGCGCACGGCGCCGCTGACGCGCCGCGTCGCGCTCGGCCTCCACTTGATGATGTGCCGGCACTGCCGGGCCTACCGGCGCGCGCTGCGCCGTATGGGCGCCGCGACCCGTACGCTATACCGGACCGTTACGGCCGACGCGCGGCAGGTAGAGCGCTTGCTCGCCGCCGTGCGCCGCATGTCCACTCGGTAGCAAGATGCGGGGGCAGCCCTTGGCCGCCCCAGCGCACGTTGCTCAGCTAGTCGTTGTCTTCACTGAGCAGGTGGAAGACCGTCCTGTTTGCGTTTCCAGGGGGAGCAGGCGGTGCCTCGCGGTTCCAGAAATCCACGAACCCCATCGAGGCCGTGACCCCCTCGAACACCGCAGGGGGCGTTCCCACCAGGTCGTAGCTCACGACGAGTATGCCCCTGCTCCCGAGTAGGAGATTTGGAGAACCGCGAGGCCAGCCCGGATGTTGGCGCGAATGCCGATGTTGCTCGGGGCGTCGCTATATATTCCCAAGCGCGCATGAAACTCTCATTCGTCAGACTCATCGCCACGCTGCTGCTAGGCGGCCAGATGTTGCCCGTCGGCCTGCCGCTGCTGTGTGACCAGGTCCAACGAGCAACACCGGCCGACTGCGACCAGCAGATGGCGTCCCACACGGCTGGGCCGATCGTCGCTGCGACGACCCACGCTACCCCGTGCGCTAATTCACCATTCTGCGCGACGGCGTCATCCGCGGTAGTCGCACTTGGCGAAACAGTTCCCGTTTTCGCCAGAGAATCTCATCTCGTAGTCTTCGGCCTCCCGACGTTCGTTCCGGCCGATCCGCAACCGCCGCTCCCTCCGCCGCCCCAAGCCTAGCCTCGCCCAGGAGTAGTGTGCCCTAACGCGCCGCGAACTGCGGCGCGGGCTCCGGCGCATTCAGCCGGAAAAGTGTTCGGCGAGGAGAGGTATGCAATTCCGACAACTGATCTTGACAGCACTCGCGCTCACGATGGCGGGCGCGTCCCCTGCGCGCGCGCAGGACTCGGCTCTCCAATCACTGGTCGCGGAAGCGCTCGCCCGGAACCCGACGATTGCGCAGCGGCAGGCAGCCGTGCGAGCGGCGACACTGCGAATCCGGCCGGCCGGCACATTGCCCGACCCAATGCTGTCGCTCGGCGTGATGGACTTGGAGTTGCCGCACTTCGACTTCAACCGGAGCGAATTCACCGAAGTCGACGTCGAGCTGAGCCAGGAGATCCCGTGGCCCGGCAGCCTGGGCGCACGGTCGGCGGTGGCGCGGGCCGCTGCCAACGGTGCGCGCGCGGAGGAGAACGTCATGCGACGGGAGGTGACGGTCGCGGTAGCGGCGGCGTATTACCGCCTGCAGTACACCACGACTGCCTTGGAGACCATCCACCGGCGGCGCCAGCTGCTGGAAGCCGCGGTGCAACTGAGCACGACCCGTTACGCCACCGGTATGGCACCGCAAAGCGATCCGCTGCAGGCGAAGCTCGCTCGCGATCGGCTGCAATTGGAGGAGTACGCGTTGGAAAGCGAGCGAGTCGCAGCGCTTGCGGCGGTAAATGCATTG
>DATGVC010000210.1:0-5087 GCA_035300745.1 Gemmatimonadales bacterium
GTTGCTCTCCACCTCGCAGGCGATTCTGTACGAGGAATTCCCGCGCGAGGAATATGGCACCGCCATGGCCATCTTCGGCGTCGGCGTCATGGTCGGTCCGACACTGGGACCGACCGTGGGCGGCTGGATCACCGACATGTACGGCTGGCCCTGGATCTTCTACATCAACATCCCCTTCGGCATGCTCGCGCTCGCGCTGACGATGTCGTTCATCCAGGACTCCCGGCACCAGGAGCGGGCGGAGCGGGTCGACTTCGTGGGCCTGGGCCTCCTCGCCGTGGGCATCGGCGCGCTGCAGACAATGCTGGAGCGCGGTGAGCGGCTCGACTGGTGGGCGTCGGGGCAGGTCCGCCTCCTCGCGCTGACGAGCGCGTTCGCGTTGATCACGTTCGTGTGGCATGAGCTGCGGACGGAGCACCCGGTCGTGGATCTCCGCATCCTCAAAAGCCGCCAGCTGGCCGTCGGTGTGGTGTTTGGACTCGTGCTCGGCGTCTGTCTCTACGCGACCGTCTTCGTGCTGCCGGTCTATCTGCAAAACGTGCGGCAATTCACCGCCAATCAGACCGGTTTGGTGATTCTGCCGGGTGCCCTTGCCAGCGCGTTCACCATGGCGTTCATGGGCCGGCTCCAGGGCAAATTCGACGCCCGATTATCGATTGCGGCAGGGGTTGGAATCTTCGCGCTCTCGATGTGGAAGCACGCGCATTTCACGGTCGAGAGTGGAATGTCTGACTTCTTCTGGCCGCTCATTTTCCGCGGTGTGGGGCTCGGCTTGATTTTCGTGCCGCTGACGAACCTGGCACTCGCCGATCTGCCGATGTCGAGAATTCCGAACGGGACGGGACTGTTCAACCTGATGCGGCAGCTGGGCGGGAGCGTCGGGATCGCGCTCTCAGCGACGCTGATTCAACGATTCACGGCGATTCACCGCGCCGATCTCGCCGCCAACGTGACGCCCTATGCCGAAGCGACCCGCGAGCGGATCGGCGCGATCACGCAGGTGCTGATCAGCCGCGGCGAGCTTCCCGCGCTGGCGCAGACCAAAGCGATCGGTTTCTTGAACGGGATCGTGACAAGGCAGGCGATGATGCTGTCGTTCGAGCAGCTGTTCCTGCTCTTCGGTGCGGTCTTCGTACTGTCGCTACCGCTGCTCTTGCTGATGCATCGGAGCAAGGGGATGCCGGGACCGGGAGCCGCGCATTGAGCAAGAAACAGGTTGCGGCGCGCCTGGGCATCGTTGGCGGGCTCTGGACGCTGCTCCACGTTTACGTCGGGGCACACCTGCTCGCACCGGCGTCACTCGCCGGCGTTGCGCGGGTGCTGGCGTGGGGTGCTGTCGTGGTCGTAGCCTGGCTGCCGCTCGTTGCTCTCTTCACGGCCCGTCGCGAACCGGGCGAGGGTCGTCAGCCGGGAGCGCTGCGGCGCATTCTCGACTGGGCGGCGTACACCGCGATGGGGCTGTCTTCGCTGCTGATCGTGTTCTTCAGCGTCATCGATTTGCTCCGGCTGCCCGACACCGCCAGGGTGGTTCTGGCCGTTGTGAGCGGAGCCGCGTTCCTCACGCTCCTGGGCATCGTACTGGCGCGACGGCCGCGCGTGGTTCGCGTGACCGTGCCGATCGCCGATCTGCCCAGCGACCTCGCCGGCTTCCGCATTTTGCAGCTCAGCGATCTGCATATCGGTCCCACGATCCGGCGCCCGTTCGTAGACGCCGTCGTCGATCGGGCTAACGCCCTGCGGCCGGATCTCGTCGCGGTCACGGGCGACGTCGCAGACGGGCTCGTCCCCGAGCTGCGCGAGCATGTGGCGCCACTCGGCCGGCTGCAAGCACCGCACGGAGCGTACTTCGTCACCGGCAATCATGAGTATTACTGGGACGTCCGCGGCTGGACCCGCGAGCTCGAGCGGCTCGGCATCGCGGTTCTCTCCAACGAGCACCGGGTCGTGGTGCGGGGCGCGGGTCGTCTCCTGGTGGCTGGCGTTACCGATCTCTCGGCTGCCTCGGATCCGGCCGCCGCCGTGGCGGGAGCGCCGCCGAGCGATGTGCGCGTGTTGCTGGCGCACCAGCCGCGCAGCGCCTTCGCGGCCCAGGCGGCGGGCTACGACCTCCAGCTATCGGGGCACACTCACGGCGGCCAGTACTTCCCGTTCAATCTGCTCGTCCGGTTGTTCCAACCGTTTGTCGCGGGACTGCACCGTCTCGAGTCGATGTGGCTGTACGTGAGCCGGGGCACCGGATACTGGGGCCCGCCGCTGCGGCTCTGCGCGCCGGCCGAGATCACCCTGCTGGAGCTTGTGCCCGCCTAGCCGTCATATAGCTTCGGCCGTCGCCGCGGTGACGAGCAGGGCGCGCACGATGCCGAGCGCGCCCTTGTCGTTTTCGTACCACTCGGTTGGCAGATGCGCGTCGCCCGATCGACCACCCCCGCCCAACGCCACGGCGGGGACGCCGAGGGCGATGGGGACGTTGGCATCGGTCGAGGCGCACGCGAGCTGATGTTCGTGGCCCACGGCTCGCGTCGCCGCGACGGCAGCTTGCACGAGGGGATGCGTCCGAGGAGTGAGTCCTGAGGGTCTGTCACCCACGCACCGGATGTCGACGGTGAGGGGAGCAGTCCCGGGAACGCGGTGACGATTCTCCTCCTCCAGCGCTTGGGTCAGGATCGCGTGAACGGCTCCGTCGAGTTTCTCCAAGGCGTGCGGCTCTTCGCTGCGCAGGTCTACGTCGAGCCAGGCCGTTTGCGGGATGGAATTGAGACTGGTTCCCCCTCCCAGGCGCACGACCGAGTGCGCGGTTCGCGGTGCGCCGTGCGTGGGTATGTCGGCGATGAGAGCGATAGCCCGCCCGACCGCGTTGGCAGGGTTCGCTCTCCCAAATGCGGCCCACGAGTGGCCGCCCGGGCCACAGTACGTGACATGATAGCGACGAGCTCCTAAAGCACGATGCACGATGCGCTCGATGCCGGCGCCATCCAATGCGATGAATGCATGGGGACGGACAGGGCCATCGAACAGGTGCCGGACGCCGAGCAGATCACCGGAGCCTTCTTCACCCACCGTCGCGGCGAACAAGACCGGTCGCTGGGTTTCCACCCGCGCCCGCACGAGCGCTTCGCCGATCGCGACGAGTGCAGCCAGACCACGCGCGTTGTCGGCGATGCCGGGCCCCTCGAGCCGCGCACCGCGGCGTGAGACGGACACGTCCAGCTCCGGTCCAAAAACCGTATCGAGATGTGCGCTGAGCACGACGCTCCCTGCTCCTCGCTCCCTGCTCCCATGCCAGGCGCGCACATTCCCCACTTCGTCTACCTTCACATCCTGCAGTCCTGCCTCATCCAACATTTCCGCGACGCGTGCGCCTCGCGCCGCTTCCGCACCCGTTGGCGCGGGAATCGCGGACAGCGCGGCCTGGCGGCCGAGCGTCGCTTCGTCGGCGCGTTCGATGTGCGCGCGCGCGGCGCGCACGTGATCGTGGGCGAGAAGTGCGGCGATGGATTCAACCATTGTCGCGAACTATACTAAACGGATGGATGAGCGCCAGCTTATCTACGACTGGAACCGTGCGGGCGTAAACGGGAGCTTTGACTGGACCCGAGCCCGCGTCGATCTCAACGACGAGACGCTGCGCGACGGTCTGCAGTCCCCGTCGGTCACCGATCCGTCGCTCGAGGTCAAAAAGCGGCTGTTGCACCTGATGGCGGATCTCGGCATCGTGGCGGCCGATATCGGCCTGCCCGGCGCAGGTCCCCGCGTGGTGGACCAGGTGCGCGCACTGGCGAAGGAGATCCGGGAGCAGAAGCTGCCCATCGCCCCCAATTGTGCCGCCCGGACCGTCATCGCCGATATCGAGCCGATCGTCCGCGTGTCCGATGAGGTTGGGATCAAGATCGAAGCCGCTACCTTCATCGGCTCCTCCCCGATCCGGCAGTATACAGAGGATTGGACAGTGGATCGCATCGTCGCCGCGACCGAAGAGGCAGTGACGTACGCGGTGCGGCACGGCCTACCGGTCATGTATGTCACGGAGGATACGACCCGCGCCCGGCCTGAGACGATCAAGGCGCTCTATCGCGCCGCCATCGATTGCGGTGCGGGGAGAATCTGCTTGGCGGATACTGTCGGGCACGCGACACCGGACGGTGTAAAGGCGTTAGTGAACTTCGTCAAAACAGAGATCGTCAAAAAGAGCACCGTAAAAATTGATTGGCATGGGCATCGTGATCGGGGCATGGGCCTCATCAACTGTCTCGCCGCGATCGAGGCCGGGGTCGATCGCGTGCATGCGACAGCGCTCGGCGTGGGGGAGCGGGTCGGCAACGCCGAGATGGATCTGCTGATCGTGAATCTGAAGCTGCTCGGTGCGCACCCGGGGGACATTCGCCAGCTGCCAGAGTACTGCCGGCTTGTCGCGGAGGCCGTCGGCGTGCCGATTCCGGTGAACTATCCCGTCGTCGGGACCGATGCGTTCCGGACTGGCACGGGCGTGCACGCCGCCGCGATCATCAAGGCGAAGAAGAAGGGCCACAACTGGCTGGCCGATCGCGTGTATAGCTCCGTGCCGGCAGAGGAGTTTGGTTTCGAGCAGCGCATCGAGATCTCGCCGGTGTCGGGCTTGTCGAACGTGAAGTATTGGTTGGAGCATCACGGCTACGATCCCAATGACGATGCGGCGTGCCGCACGCTGTTCGATGCGGCCAAGCGCACCGACCGGGTTCTATCCGACGAAGAGTGCCACCGGTTGCTGAACGCATGAGCCTTCGCGACATCGAGAAGTCGTTTTTCGATCTCTATTGGGATCTGGATCCGGTGGCCGCGACCCAGGCCGGCGTGCCGGGGCATGATGACCGCTACGGCCGCTTCAGTCCCGCGGCGCTCGCGCCCCACCTCGCCGCGCTCAAGTCGATCGCGTCCGCGCTGGAAGGAGCGACCGCCGCCGATCTCGAGGAGGAGATCGACCGCACGGCGCTGCTGAACGAAATCCGCGTCATGCTGCGGCGCTTCGAGAAGCTCAAACCGCAAGCCAAGAATCCCGAGTTCTGGCTGTCGCACTTGCTCGGCGGACTGCACCACCTGCTGCTCTCCGCCGA
>DATGVC010000211.1:0-3356 GCA_035300745.1 Gemmatimonadales bacterium
TGACCGTCGGTTCCCGCAAGGCTCGACCCGCGCGGCCCAGATCGGGGATACGTTGCGCGCAGGCTTCAAGTCCTTCACGGGCTTCCCCTACGTCCGCAATCGTCCGGCTGGCGAGGATCAGTCGGGTCAGCCGTTGCAAATCTCGATGTACGATTTCTATCGCAGCCGCGCCTTCGCCACGGCAGCGCGCATCGGCATTTATCCGATCATGACGCGGGCGGAGATCCGGTTGCTCGCCGCAGAGGGCTATATCCGCACGGGGAATATTGCCGCGGCGACTGTGCGGATTGACAGCTCACGCACCACCAACGGCGGGCTGCTTTCCATCGCAACATTGACGGACACCGTCACGCCCCTCCCGGGCGGGGTTTCCTGCGTGCCGCGCGTCCCCGATGCCGCCGCGACCGGTGGACCCTACAAGGCCTCCAAGTGCGGCAATCTGTGGGACGCCCTGAAGTGGGAATATCGGGTCGAGACCGCGTTCACGGGCTACGGCATGTGGTATTTCGCCGGCCGCGGCTGGGGCGATCTGCCAGAAGGGACGGCGCTGTACTGGCCCGTGCCGTATCAGGAGATGGACACGCGTCGTGAGGCGTTCTATTCGTCGGGCGGCGTGGGCGGTAGCGGCAGCGCCCCGCGTGGCAATTACGGCCTGTTCGCGGGCGGCGTGTACTGAGTATGCGTCCCCCCCGGACGACGCTGCAGCGGCGGCTGATCGTGGCGATCGGTTTCCTCCCTGTCCTGGCAGGCTGCTACACGTACATGCCGGTCGCCACGCTGCAGCCCGCTCCCGGTGCCAGCCTGTCCCTCGTGCTGAGTGACGAGGGACGCATGCAGTCGATGCGCCAGGTGGGTCCCTACGCTATGCGCATCGAGGGGGAGCTGCTCCAGGCTACGCCCTCTGATTTCGTGGTCGCCGTCTCGGACGTGGTGGATATTCGCGGCACGCACAGCAGGTGGACGGGCGAGTCCGTGTCGCTGCCCCGTAGCTATGTGATGATGACGTACGAAAAACAGTTCTCGCGTTCCAAGACGGCGCTGCTCGCCACGGCGATCGGCGCGGGGATCGTCGCGATCATTGCCTCGCGCAGCCTGCTGGGGTTCGGCGGGAGCGGCGATACCGGGATCATTCCGCCCGATCCGAACGGCCAATGACTGCGATCAAACCTTCTCGTGTGAGTGTTGCGATGACTCGACTTCAGTTTTCCTCCTGCTGCGTGCTCGCGCTGGCGATCGGCTGTAAAAAGGACGCCACGTTCTCCGAAGTGCAGCCTCCGCAGGCCGCGGTCCACTGGATCCACGCGGTCCCGGACACCGGCGAAATGGACATGCGGCCCATCGATATCATCTCCAACGCCGGCTTGTTCGACGCCGTGTTCCGCGGCTCGAACATGTTTTACCAGGGCATCGATGCCGGGACGCGGCACATCCGCGTCTTCATGAGCAGCCCCAACCCGGCGATTACCGGCGTGCCAATCCTCGATACGACGATCGCCTTTACGTCGCCCAGCTCCTACACCGTGATCCACACGGGATTCGCGCGAACTGGCTCGACTCCCGGGCGCATCCTGTGGGTCGTGCCGGATCTCGGAGCGGACCCGGGTGCCAACAACATCGGTATTCGCGTCCTGCACGCGGGCGTCGGCATGGCAACGAACGTCGACGTGAACGTCACGCGTCATCCGACCGATACGCTGCCCGACGTACCAGCGGTCGCGAACATCGCCTACAAGGGCATCGGCACCTACTTCACGCTCGTGCGCGACAGCCTTGCAGCCGATTCGCTGCGCATCGTCGTGACGGCGACGGGGACGAAGACGCCGGTGCTCTTCTCGCTCAAACTGCCAAGGGGAGCGGCGGGGACGGCGACCAGTAACCCGCTCGCCGGCGCGAGCGTGGCGGGCTCAGTAGTGACAGCGGTCATCGTTCCGGCGTCGGTGGTCGGTAGCACGGCTCCGCAGGGCGGTCTCTTTGCAGCGCCGAGCGCCGTGTTCCTGGTTGATCGGCGTCCGGCGAATACGATTCAGTAGTCCTGGCGGGAGAGAGTATGTCGCGCCGTTCCTTCAATGGGCACGGCGGCGCGGTCGTTTTAGAGGATGGGCCGCCACCGCGGCAGGCCGTCGGACCAAAAGCCGCTGGTGATCCGGATCTTGCGTGACCCGTCGACATTCATGACCCAGAGATCACCGGCCTCCTCGTACGCGATGCGCGTGCCATCGGGTGACCAGCTGGGGGCGCCGTTCGGGGTGCTGGGACTGGTGAGCCGCGTTGGATTCGAGCCGTCGGCATTCATCACCCAAACGGCAAAATCGGTCTGGCGGTTTGACTGGAATGCGATCTTCCTTCCGTCGGACGACCAGGATGGCGCGAAGTCGGATCCCCGGTCATTGGTGATGTTCACCTGGCCCGTTCCGTCCGGATTCATCACGTAGATCTCGGCATTGCCGTCCCGGTCCGACACGAATGCGATTTTGCTCCCATCGGGCGACCACGCAGGTTGCCCCTCCTCGGCGGTGTTATTCGTCAGCCGGACGATGTTCGACCCGTTCGGGTCCATCACATAGATCTCGCCATTGCCGTGGCGGTTGGAGCCGAACACGATCTTCGTGCCGTCCGGCGACCAGGCGGGGTGGTAGCTGTCCGCGCTATCCTCGAACGTCAATTGACCGACGTTGCTGCCGTCCGAGTTCATGACGTAGATGTGATAATGCACCGCGTGGGTCGTGTCGGGGATGCGGTTCGACATGAACAGAATCTTGAACGTATCCGGCGACCAGGCGCCCCAGTCATCAAACGCGTAGGACGTCGTCAACTGTTGCAGGTTTCTGCCGTTGACGTCCATCGCGTAGATGTCCACAAGGCCGTTGCCGAGGCGTGTGAAGATCAATCGCCCGGGTCCGGGGTCCGGCCCGGGCTCGTTCGAGCCGCAGGCAGCAAGCAGCAGCAGCACCGCGGGGAGGCCGGAGAGCGCACGAAATTGAGCCATGCGCGGAAGGTAGGACGCTGCCGAATGGTCCGGCAAGGGTGTAGGGCTTCCCTTGCGGCCCTCTGGGTTGGCCTTCACTATATGGAACGGTTCGCAGACTCCTCATCAAGGAGGGTGCATGGATCAGATTTCCGTTCGCTGCGTTTTGCACCTCCAGCGCAACATCATCATCCCGGGTCGATGTAGTCGCTAGGCCGGCGCCTCACGCGTCGTGCGCGGCTTTCCGGCCAACCGGCCCGCACGGCCGGTGTCTACGCGTTCCCTGATTCTTTCCGCACACACACGAACTCTCAGCGTGAAGGAAGCGGAACATGCGATTTACCATCGGTAGGGCAAACATCGGCGTCGTCCTGGCGCTGGGTGCACTGCT
>DATGVC010000212.1:0-7549 GCA_035300745.1 Gemmatimonadales bacterium
ACCACGAGCAGCAGGATGCCGCCGATGAGCTCGAGGAGGCCGTTGACCCCCTTGAGAATGACGCCAATTTCGAAGGCGACGTGGAGTTTGAAGCGCGCCAAAGGCTAAGGGCTACTGCACCGTAAACGTGGCGCTCGCCCGTGCCGTCGAGCCGGTCGCCGTGATACGCCCGGTCGCACGGTAGCTTCCCGGCGCCAGCCGGCTAAGGAAGCGCTCGCGATACTCGCGCGACTCGCCTGGCGCCAATCGCTCGGTGCCCAACTTCTGCGCGAACATCCGGTCAGCGCTCCAGCGCCACTCCCCGATCTCGAAGTCGTAGCGCTGGCTGCTCGAGAACTCCAGGACTGTCGGCTGCGGCGACCGGTTCGTCAGCTTGAGGATCAACTCGATCGGCTCGCCGACGCGGTATGCGGGCTTGTCGGTGGTGAGGGTGAGCTCGAGCGAATCAGCGCTCATGGGAACCCTGGTCGCCGCGCTGCCCGATTGTGGAGTCTGGCAGCCGGCGAGGACGATTGCGAGGACTGTATGGAGGGCGCGCCCTCGCGGGCACGCCCCCCAGACTGAGATCATGTCTGTTGCTACCGCTTGGCGGTCCGGAAGCTCCGCACCGCCGACGCGGGACCCTCACCGGTAGCGTCCGCGGCGAAAACCCGCCAGAAGTAGGTGGTTCGCCGGGCCAACGCCGACACAGTCGTCGAGGTCGTGGTAATGCCGGTCTGATCGTACACCAACGGCGTGAACGTCGAGCTGGTGGAGACTTGCGCGTGATACGACGTCGCGCCGCTCGACGCCTGCCACGATAGCGTCACCGGGACGGCCACGTTGTTCGCGCCATCCGCCGGACTGCTCAGCACTGGCGCCGGCGGCCCCGGAGGTGGCGGGGGGGGCGGCGGCGGCGGGGGAGGCGGCGGACCGCCGTTCAGGAATCCCATGTACAGAAGCAGATTCGGCGAGCCGCTGCCGGGGTTCGCCACGACGCCGGCCGTCGCGTTCGTGGTGAGCGCGGTGCTCACCGTCGCCGCCGACGCGCCGGGGTTGGCCTGCAGGTACAACGCGGCGACACCGGCGGCATGCGGCGACGCCATCGAGGTGCCGCTGATCGTGTTCGTCGCGTTCCCAGGAATCCACGCCGAGGTGATGTCCACGCCCGGCGCGAAGAGATCGACGCACGTGCCGAAGTTCGAGAACGACGCGCGTGTGTCGGTGATGTCCGTCGCGCCCACCGTGATGGCTTCGGGTGTCGCCGCGGGAGAGAATTTGCACGCGTCGGCAGACGAGTTGCCCGCGGCGACGGCGTAGGTCACTCCGGCGGCCGTCGAGCGTTGGACCGCGGCGTTCAGCGACGTGTTGAGCGAGCCGCCGAGGCTCATGTTCGCGGCGCTGGGCACGCTGGGGTTCGCGGTCTTCTGGGCGGTAACGTAGTCGATGCCCGCGATCACCTGCGCGAACGTGCCGCTGCCGTTGCAATCGAGCACGCGCACGGCTACGAGTCGGACGTTCTTCGCCACGCCGAACGACGCCCCGCCGACCGTCCCGGACACGTGGGTGCCGTGCCCGTTGCAGTCCGCGGCGGTGCCACCGGGAGTGACCTCGTCTTCACCCGTCACCGCCCGGCCACCGAAGTCCGAATGGCCGAAGTTGATGCCGGTGTCGATGATGTAGACGGTGACACCGGTGCCGTTCAGGTCGGAGGTGTAGGAGTTGTCGAGCGGCAGGGCGCGCTGATCGATGCGGTCGAGGCCCCACGACGGCGGGTTCAGCTGTGTCGCATCGGCGTAGACGTAGCCGTTCTGCTCGACGGAGAGCACGTCGGCGCGGCGGGCGAGCGCGGCGGCAGCCGCCGGGGACAGCTTGGCGGCGAAGCCTTTGATCGCGCTCTTGTAGGTGAACTGCAGTTGTCCCCGATAGTCGCCGACCATCTGGCCGGCCAGTCCGTCTACGTTCGTCGCGTTGTCACGCAGTCGGACGATGTACTCGCCGGGAATCTTGTCGGGCCGTTGGCTGAATACGGCGGCCATCGGTCCGGCGGGTGATGCCGGCGGCGTAGTTGCGTCGCGGCACGCGACGGCCAGCACTGCCGCGAGGGGCAGTGCAGCGAGCCTTCTGTGCATAGGCGGGGCTCTCCTGGTGTGAGGTGGCTCGTTCAAGCCGGATCAGCCCGCAGAGTGTGGGCGAGCATCGGGTGGTCGTCAACTCGCCTGTAGGGATTAATCCCGGGTCGCATGACGAGCATTGCACAACTCCACAGCTCGGGCTCCTTGAAGCCTCCGCTGCAGCCGCCTGAGAGGGGTCTGCCTGCGTAACTCGCTGGGAGAAAATGCATTAGGGGATCTGGCCCCCAAATTGCCCCGGACCTAGCATATCTCGGCGAGCGACTATGACAGCCTGGCAGGACTCTTGGACGTTCCGGATCGTGGATCAGGACACGGGGGCAGCAGTCCCCGGGGTCCCGGTCAGCGTGCTCGAGAGTGGCGGCCGCGCCGGCGGTTACTGGGTGAGCGACGGCGACGGTCTCGTACGGATCCCGAAGCACGATCAGCCGCGGCTTCGGCTACGCGTCGGGCTGCGCAACGAAGAGGCGATCGAGTTCGACGCCCGCTCGCTGCCGGACGATCCCATTCCCCTTAGCGCCCCTCGCGACATCTCGGTTGCCGGAGCTGCGGCGCCTGCCGCTATTGTGCCCCCCCCGCCCCCTGCGCCCGCGGCGCAGCCTCAGCCAGGGCACCTGATGCGGTTCGTGCGCATCGGCGTGCGCCCGCAAGACCAAGACATCATCGCGGCAGCAGACGCAAAGCATCGCACCGCGCCGCCTCCTGACATAACCGCCGCGCGCTACGGCGTCCTGCTCGAGATCGAGCTGGTCTGGCAGTCGCTTGGCGCCCAGGCAGGCAGCACGCTGTACAGCATCTCGCTCGGCCCGGGCGAGGAGGTAAAGCTCGCGGTGTCGGACGGACGCTGGCGCAAGACGTCCGATGCGCGCGAGCGCCCGCTCCAGATCGTCGCGAAGATGGTCGGCGCGCGGCAGCTCGGCGACGGGACGGATGCAGTGCCACTCGACGCCTGCGTCACTGCCGACCTGCCCGGTGCCGCTGTCGACACCGTCCGGCTGCTCGCCGAGCGCACCGCGCGGACGTGCGAGGCTCTGCGCCGCCGCGCGCTGGGCGTCACGGAGATCGAGGGCGAGAAGCCCGCGGGAACGTCGGTCCGCACCCTGCGGAACATGCGGTCTGAAGGCGTCCTGACCTATCATTTCGTCGAGCCGATCGAGCGTCACCGCGTGATCATGCGGACGCCGCGCTTCCGGCCGGCGCTGCTGGTGCCCTTCCGGCTGCCGAACATCGCGACGCGCGAGGTGGTGCGACGCTACGGGCACGCCCTGCGTCGCAACCTGCTGGACCGCTCCCTCGGCACCGATTTCGACCAGGTGCTCGGCGCCGACGCGGTGCCGGCCGCGGTGGAACAGCGTGTGTACGCGCACATCGCCGCCCATCTCGCCTACTACTCGGCAACGATCATCGCCGCCGCCGCCCCAGCGGAACGGTTCTTTGCCCTTGCCAAGCTGCGCGATCCACGAGGCCGCCCCCTGACCGACGTGATCGAGAACATCGTGGTGGACCGCGTGGGCAATTACGTCGCCTTCCCGCTCCGCTCCACGGACTTCACGACGCCGGAGTTGCGCAGCGCGCTCGCCGCCCTCGCCGCACCAGCCTCGAGCGCGGCGCAGCTGGCGCGAACGTCGCAAGAGTTCATCGTCACCCTGCCGGTCCCCGGTGTGTGGCTGCGCTCGGAGCTCTTCCCGGCGCATCTCGCGACCGAGAGTGACGCGGGCGCCGCGGGCGCCGAAGACGTGAAGACCGAGGCTGGACGTACGGAGCGGCGGAAACGAGGCTAGCGGCCTTAGAACGGTCGATGACGAATCGTTGCTGAGTTGGTTGTGCCGCCGACCGCATAGACGCGTAGCCCGGCAAAGCCCCACACGGCGAGCAACGGCTCCACGGTGCCGCTTGGCTCCGGGATCCACGTGCTCCCGTTGAATCGGATGATCGTGCCGCTGTCTCCAACCGCGAACGCAATGCACGCACTGGCGACCCAGACGTCGTGCAGAGCGGCCGTCGTGCCGCTCGGCACGGGCGTCCACGTGGCGCCGTTGTAATGCCGAATCGTGCCGCCGTTCCCGACGGCGAACACGTCGTTGCCGGCGCTCCCCCACACGCCGGCGAGATCCAGCGCGGTGCCGCTCGGCTGGGGTGACCACACGGCGCCGTTGTAATGGAGAATCGTGCCATTCCGGCCCACCGCGAAGACATCGCTGCCGCTCGTCCCCCAGACGCTCAGCAGGTCCGTCGTCGTGCCGCTGATTTGCGGGGACCACGTCGCACCGTTGAAGTGGAGAATGGCGCCCTTGACGCCGACGACGAACACGTCGTTGGCGCTGGCGCCCCACACACTCGCCGTCCCGCCGCGGCCCCCGGTTGCGACCACCAGAGACCAGATGGCCCCGTTGTAATGCAGCAGCGAATCCGCCGCCGCCATTGTCACCCAGACGTTGGATCCCGACGAGCCCCACACGTCCGTGAGGGTGACCAAACCAGCCGCGGGACTCGCTTGCAGGCTCCACGCGGCGCCGTTGAAGTGCAGGATCGTCCCGCCGAATCCGACGGAAAAGACGTCACTCGTGTTGGCGCCCCACACGCCATGTCGCGCGAAGACCGGCGGGAACGTGTCAGGTGTCCAAGGCTGCGTCGTGGTCGTAGTGCACGCTGGGACGGCTGCGATCGTTCGTGCGGGTGTACGAAGGACCTCCTCCGTGGTGACGAGCCCACCGGCTCCTGCCGCGGTGTAGACGGTGACGACGTCGAGCGGCAGCCGGCTGTGGAAGACCGCGAATCCTTCGGCGAAGGCGATACCACCCAAGATCTGCCGTATCCGCGGGCAGCTGATGTTGAGGACCTGATCGTATCCCAGCAACAGCGGGAAAAAGCGGATTACAGGCGTCGCGATCTTGAATTGAAACACCAGACTGTCGCGATTCGGGTTGTGGATGTTGATCGAAGTGAAGTAGGTGCCTGGGGCAACGGGGCCCCCGCCGGAGCGGCCGCACACGAATTTCACCGCGTACTCGAGACTGTCCTGTGCGATCGCGACCCGGGGAATCGCCAGCGCAAACGAGGCGCACAGTAGCATGATCCTGCGCATCTAGCCTCCACATCGACGGTCGATCGACGAAGAGGCATGCGTCACGGTCTGGCGGCTATGACGTATTGAGCGTTATGAGTTTTTGAGCGATCTTGCGAGTCTGACCGGGGCGTCTCAGAATAAACGCCCCGACGCTGGGGTGCCCGTATGTCGCCCAACCGAATTGCCCGGGATCTCCACGCCATGCTGCCACATCTTTCGGTGCGTGCGCAGGCGATCGTCGATGCGCTGCTGTTGAGCGGCGGGGAGCTCGGCACCGCGAAGGAGCTCGCATCGCACCTGGGCGAGTCGAATCGGTTCGCGCTCGCCCGCCTGCTCAGGCGCGAGGGGTTGCCCCCCCTACACTCGCTGGCCGCATGGACCCGCGTGCTCACGTGGGTCGAGAGCGCCGAGCGGACCGGCTGCTCGCTGTGCCAGCTCGCGTTTCGGTGCAAGAAGGATCCCGCGGTGTGTTACCGCACCGTCAAACGCGTGACCGGACTCAGTTGGGGTGATGTCCGGCGGCGCGGCTCGCGGTGGTTGATCGAGGAAACACTGCCGAGTCTTACCAGGGTGCCAAGAAGCCTGCTGAACCCGCAGCGAGAGTCGCTCGGCCCGTAAGCCCTGTGAGCGTCGTGTTCGAGCCGAGGGCGACGGTGAAAATGGTGAGAGAATTCAACACCCAATAGCCGAGTCGTACGAGGACAGGGGCTCGGAATCTGGCAACGATGAGGGCGCCGACCAGGGCGCTCAGCGTCAACGCCGTCGCTGCCCTTGGCAGGCCAAAGACGGCGCCCAGTGTGTTGGCAATGAGGAAGACGATCGCGCCCGCGGCGGCTGGTGTGAGACTGCCCGAGGGGCTCAAGAAATCCGTGGGGACATTGGGAGCTGCGGGAGGCGTCATTGCCAGTCTCGAGACTGGGAGGATTCAAGGGTGCACGGAACGGCACCGCTGCGCTATGACGTTTTGAGCGGAGCCTCAGGCTCGGGTGCCGGATTCAATTTGCGGAGCACGTAGACCGAACCGACCGCGAGGCCGAGCGACACTGCCGCGAACAGCAGCCCGGCGCCCACAATCGCCGCCACGCTCCCAGTCGCGGCCTTCTGGATCGGGCTTGTGCCAACCACCATGCTGATCGCGCTGAGCAACGCGACCCACGAGATCATCCCCATGCCGATGAGCGGGCGCTGTTCCAAGCCGTCGGGCGACTGCTGCTCGAGGATCGCGACCTGTTCCTTGCCCACCCACCACAGCCAGACCACGCGGGTCAGGGTGTGAGCGAGCCAGACGCCCGCGGCGATGAGCGCGATCAGGGTCGCGCGGTCGAGAACGTCGGGTCGCACGAGGTTGGCAATCCATTTCGGGATGAACGCGGCGATCTCGTGCGCCACCGCAAAGCTCTTGCGCTGCAACAGCACGATCCCCAGGGCGACAGCGATCGTGATGAGCGCGGTGCGCGCGATCTGGAGCCACGACACGCGCCAGCGCGCCCGCCGATCCACGGCTGCTGATTCCGGCGGCAGCTTCGATACCCATGCGCTGCGCGCGGTCTGGGCGCAGGCGCGGACGACGCGCAACACGAACTCGTCCAGGTTGCGCCAGTAGAGGACGTGGTCCGTGATGACGGAGCCTTCGTTCCAGATTTCGTGAAACTCGATCCGCTTATGATCCTGCGTCAGTGTCGGGCCGACCGGGACGGGATCGGCCGAGGCGTAGAGGTCGATCCAGCGCGAGAGGCCGGGCGGGTACCGCACCGTGGTGAGCATGCGCTCCCAGCTCCTGGAGAGAATTGTGTAGATCGAGACGCCGAGCGCCAGCAGCGACAGAATAAGGAAGAGGACGGATGCGAATGGGATCTGCAGCGGATCCGCCGCCTGATAGAGGGCGACCATGCCGAGGATCCAGAGGATCACGCTTGCCGGGATGGCGGCACGCCTGGCGCGTGAGGCGAGGCGAGGCGTGCGCGGCTCGAGCAGCTTGGCCAGCTTCGTCCCGACGACTCCCGTGGCGACGACCACGACACCGAGCGCCAGCCACAGCAGGAACGCCAGCAGAATCTTGCGGGGCGCGAGCCCGCCACTGGTGACTTGAAAGGCGAGCCAGGCGGAGAGCGCGGCGACGCCAAGCGACGCAGCCATCGCCCACCGCACAGGATCGAACCCCACCGATTTCGGCAGTCGTTCCGAGCGGCGCAGCATCGAGAGGGGATTGGTGCCCGCGCCGAATGTGACCAGTGTATCCGGCTGCTGCGTCGGAGGCTGGTCCATGCCCGCGATGCCGCCCAGGCACTCGACCGATGCGGCCGCTCCTTGAGAATGCGCGACGACGATGGTGCGGTCGCAGCGCTGCTGGAGTCCTTCGAGGCCTTCGAGG
>DATGVC010000213.1:0-3064 GCA_035300745.1 Gemmatimonadales bacterium
CGCTGATGCCGTACACGACCCCGCTCTCGATCTGCGCCTTGACGATGTCTGGATTCACGACCTGGCCGCAGTCCACCGCGCACACGATCCGACGCACCCGTACGTCGCTCGAGCCGGTGACCTCGACTTCAGCAACCTGCGCCAGGTAGGTGCCCCACGAGCTGAAGAGCAGCGCGACCCCACGTCCGCGGCCGCGTGGCACTGGTTTGCCCCATCCAGCTTCCTTCGCCGCGAGCTCCAGTACGGTCAGGGCGCGCGGCGACTTTCTGAGCAGTGCGCGGCGGAACGCCACCGGGTCCTGTTTCGACACGGCGGCGAGCTCGTCGATGAAGCTCTCGACGACGAAGTTGTTATGGGTGACGCCGACTCCGCGCCAGAAGCCCGTGTTGAGCACCGGCTCCTCGTGGCGCACGTACTCGATCTGGATCGCGGGAATGTCGTAGAGCAGCTGGACGGCCCCGTCCACCGCGTCGATGTCGATGCCGTCCTTGAAGCCGGGCGGCAGAAACCGAGCCATGATGGACGGACCTACAATCCGGTGCGACCAGGCCACCGGCTTACCATGCGCATCGAGGCCGGCTGCGAATCGGTCGTAGTAGTACGGGCGATAAACGTCGTGCTGGACGTCCTCCTCGCGAGTCCACACGACCTTGACCGGGGCATCGACCTGCTTCGCAATGCGCACGGCTTGGGTCACGTAATCCACTTCGAGTCGGCGGCCGAAGCCGCCACCCAGGAAATGATTGTGGACCACGACCTTTTCGAGCGGCAGTCCCGTGACCTTGGCCGCTGCGGCGCGCGCACGGCTCAGGACCTGCGAGCCGGTCCACACCTCGCACCCATCCCTGCGCACGTGTACCGTGCAGTTCATCGGCTCCATCGTGGCGTGCGCCAGGAAGGGCGATTCGTAGACGGCCTCGACTTTCTTTGCCGCGCCGGCGAACGCGCTCGGCGGGTCGCCGTCCTTCCGCGCCGTCACGCCCGCGGTCTCCGACGCCTTGGCGAGCCCCTCCACGACGTCGGCGGTGCTCACCTTCGCATTCGGTCCGTCTTCCCACCGGATTTCGAGCGCCGCCGATCCTTGCTTCGCCGCCCACATGTGGTCCGCCACGACCGCGACGGCATCATCGAGCTGCACGATCTGCCGTACGCCTGGAACAGCCTTCGCCTTCTCATCGTCGAGGCCGGCGACCTTACCGCCCAGCACCGGGCTCGCGGCCACCGTCGCGATCAGCATCCCCGGTAGTCGCACGTCGATCCCGTACTGTGCCGTTCCGTTGACCTTGCTCGGCGTGTCCGGCCGCTTCGCCGGCGTGCCGATCAGCGTGAAATCCTTCGGATCCTTCAGCGCAATCTTGTCGGGCACCGGGACCGTTGCCGCCTTGGCGGCGAGCGCGCCATAGCTGAGGGTTCGGCCGGTTGGCGTGTGAGTCACCACGCCTTTGCGCGCGCGGCACGATGCCGCATCGACGTTCCATGACGCTGCCGCTGCGGCAATAAGCATGGCACGCGCCGTCGCCCCGGCGCGGCGCAGCGGCTCGTAGAACATTCGGATAGATGATGACGCGCCCGTGATCTGCTCGCCGAACAGCGGGTTCGCATACAGCTTGTCATCCGGCGGGGCGTGCTCGAGCCGAACCTGCTCAGGCGTGACCTCGAGCTCTTCCGCCAAAAGCATGGACATCGACGTGTGCGTGCCCTGGCCCATTTCTGCCTGTGGCATGAAGAGGGTGATGCTGCCGTCCGGTGCAATGCGGATGAAGGCGTTCGGCGCGAAGCCCGGTGCGCTGGCGACGGATGCGACGCGCTGCCCCTCGCCGACGCGGTAGCCGAGCAGCAGGCTGCCGCCCGCTGCTGTCAGCACGCTCACGAATTCCCGCCGAGATACGGTCGTCATCGCCGACCTCCCTGGGCCGCGTGCTTGATCGCAGCGCGGATCCGTCGATAGGTGCCGCAGCGGCAGATGTTGCCTCCCATCGCGGCGTCGATGTCACTGTCGGTGGGATGTGGATTCTTCGCGAGCAGCGCGGAGGCGGACATGATCTGGCCGGATTGGCAGTAGCCGCATTGCGGCACGTCGAGCGCGATCCACGCCTCCTGCACCTTCTTGCCGGCAGCGGTATTGCCGATCGCTTCGATCGTGGTGATGGCCTTGCCGGCGGCCGCGCTCACGGGGGTCACGCAGGAGCGGATGGCCTGGCCGTCGAGCTGCACGGTGCACGCGCCGCAGAGCGCCATCCCGCAGCCGAATTTCGTCCCTGTCATGCCGAGGACGTCGCGTAGGACCCAGAGCACGGGCATGTCGGACGGCACGTCGGCCTCCCGCTTCCTGCCGTTGATCGTAAGCTCCATCGTTGCTCTCCCTGCTGTCCGAACAGCAAGCCTTTTTATGGCGCCACCCGGACGATCAGTTTTCCGAAGTTGTGCCCCTCCAGCATTCCGATGAAAGCGCCTGGTGCGTTTTCGAGACCGTCGACGATGTCCTCGCGGTAGCGAATGCGACCCGCGGCGACGCCCGCACCAACCTCGCGCAGGAAGTCGGCATAGTGTTCGGCCGCGAAGTCGTAGTAGATGAAGCCGCGTATGGTCAGCCTCTTCGAGAGAATCTGCCGCATGGTCGCGGGGAGCCGATCCGTACCGTCGCCCGGTGGGACGCCGTTGTACTGCGCAATGAGCCCGGCGACCGGAACGCGTGCAAAATCGTTGAGCAACGGCAGCACGGCTTCCCAGATGGCTCCGCCGACGTTCTCGAAGTAAACGTCGATGCCGTGTGGACATGCCGCGGCCAGTCGTGCGGGAAAATCGGCGACGCGATGATCGACCGCGGCGTCGAAGCGAAGCTCGTCCTTCACGAAGGCGCATTTCTGCGGACCGCCGGCGATGCCAACGGCTCTCGCGCCGGCGAGCTGGGCAAGCTGTCCGACGAGTGACCCGACCGGACCGCTGGCCGCGGCGACAACCACCGTCTCTCCGGGCTGCGATTTGCTGATCGCGCGCAGGCCGCCGTACGCCGTGAACCCGGGCATTCCGAGCACGCCGAGACCGGTCGTGACCGGTGCAGCGG
>DATGVC010000214.1:0-5304 GCA_035300745.1 Gemmatimonadales bacterium
GCAGCCGGTGACGTGGCGCGTCGCGATCCTGGTCGTCGTCGCGTTTACGGCGGCCCGGTTCGTGGCGATGGGGTTCAATCGGATTGCCGACCGCCGCATCGACGCGCGAAATCCGCGTACGCAGGGACGTGAGTTGCCGAGTGGTCGACTGACGGTCAGCCAGGCGTGGACCGCGGTCCTTGGCGCAATGGTGCTCTTTCTTTTGGCTGCGGGGGCTCTGAACCCGCTCTGTGCGGCGCTCGCGCCGGTCGCACTGATCTGGATCGCGACCTATAGCTATACGAAACGATTTACAGACTGGTCCCACCTGTGGCTGGGCGGGGCGCTCGCGATCGCGCCCGTGGGTGGTTACGTCGCTGTCACCGGCGCCTGGAGCGAGCCGTGGTGGCTGCTGCCTTTGATTGCGCTGGCCGTGATGTGCTGGGTGGCGGGGTTCGACATCTTCTACGCGCTGCAAGACGAGGCATTCGATCGAGCGGAGGGGCTGCGGTCGCTCGTCGTGCGCCTGGGGCAGGGGTGGGCCATCATCGTCGCGAAGCTGCTGCACGGCGCGGCCCTCGCTTTGCTGATCCTCTTTGGCATGGGAGCGAATCTGGGTCTGCCCTACTTCATCGGCGTCATGGCGGCGGTCGCCGTGATCGGCTGGGAGCACCGGCTGGTCAAGCCTGGTGATGTGTCGAAACTCAATGCCGCCTTCTTCACCGCGAACGGCGTCGTCAGCATTGTCGTGTTTCTGGGTGAGCTGGTGGACCGGGTGCTATGAAAAAGGGGAAGGGGGACGGGGGAGGGGGGAAGGGTACACAGAAATTCAAACATTCGGTTTTACCCCTCCCCCGTCCCGCTTCCCCCTTCCCCAAAGGTCCGCTTCGCCACCCGAAACGCTCCCCAACGCCGAATCGGCGCGGGCGTTAGGGAATCAGGGCGTCGGCTTATCGCCTAAGGCCGCGAGATCCAGCAGGAACGCATACTCGAACGCGACGTCGTGCCAGCGCCGGTAGCGGCCCGATGACCCGCCGTGGCCCGCTTCCATGTTCGTCCGCAGGATCAACCGGTTGCTATCGGTTTTCAGCGCACGCAGGCGGGCGGTCCATTTCGCGGGCTCGAAGTACTGCACCTGCGAATCGTGCAGTCCTGCCGTGATGAGCATGTTGGGATAGGCTTTGTGCTCGACGTTGTCGTACGGCGAATACGACAGCATGTAGCGGTAGTAGGTGGAGTCGTTCGGATTGCCCCACTCGTCATATTCGCCGGTCGTCAGCGGAATCGACGCGTCCATCATCGTGGTAATCACGTCCACATACGGCACTCCAGCGATTACCCCTTTGAAGAGCTCCGGCCGCATGTTGACCACGGCACCCATGAGTAGCCCGCCGGCGCTGGCGCCCCGGGCAAAGAGGCGATCCGGCGAGGTGTAGCCGCGCCGGACGAGATCGTCGGCGACGTCGATGAAATCGGTGAAGGTGTTCTTCTTGTGCAGCAGCTTGCCGTCATCGTACCACGCGCGTCCCATTTCCTGTCCGCCGCGAATGTGCGCGATCGCGTAGACGAACCCGCGATCGAGCAGCGACAGGCGGTCGGCCGAGAAGGTGGGATCGGTGCTGGAGCCGTACGATCCGTATCCATAGAGCAGCAGGGGCGCGGGGCGCGCGATCCCCTTGCGATACACGATAGAGACCGGCACGCGGACGCCGTCGCGCGCCGTCGTATAGAGCCGCTCCGTGACGTAGTTGGCGGGATCGAAGCCGCCCAGAATCTCGTCGCGCTTGAGCAGCGTCCTCTGCCGCGTCCGCATATCGTAGTCGTACGTGGACGTCGGCGTGGTGAGCGATTGATACCCGAATCGCAGCACCGGAGAGTCCATCTCCGCGTTGGTGGCGATGTACGCCACGTAGGCGGGCTCTCCGAAATCGAGATTATGCTCGGCCGATCCGTTCCAGGGTCGCACGCGGATCTCGGTCAGCCCGTTCCGACGCTCTGAAAGAACGAGGTAATCCTTGAAGATCTCAAAGTTCTGCAGGAACACGTCGGCGCGGTTGGGAATGACTTCCTGCCAATTGGCGCGTGCCGTGTTCGTCACCGGCGTACGCATCAGGCGGAAGTTCTGTGCGCCATCGTTGGTGCGGATGTAGAAGTAGCCGCCGAGGTGATCGACGTCGTATTCGTGCCCGCGCCGGCGCGGCTCGAGGACCTGGAACGGCTGGTCCGGGTGTGCGGCCGGAACGAAGCGATACTCGTTTGCCAGTGTCTGGGACGAACCGATGATCACGTACGCCTTGGACTTCGTCTTGAAGACGAACGCGTCGTAGGTGTCGTCTTTTTCTTCGTAAATGAGCTGGTCCGTCGCTGCGGGCGTGCCGACGACATGCCGATAGATCCGATTCCAGCGCAGCGTCACCGAGTCGTGTCTCGTATAGAACAGCGTCCGATTGTCTTCCGCCCAAGCCATGTTCCCCGTGACATGCTCCATCACCTCCGGGAAGACCTCGCCCGTGCGCAGGTTCTTGATCCGCAGCGACGCGATCCGCCGCCCCATCGTATCGACGGCGAACGCGAGCAAATCCTCGCCCGAGCTGATCTGCCAGCCCATGACCTGGAAGAAGGGTTTGCCCTGGCCCATGGCGTTACCGTCGATCAGGATCTCTTCAGGCGCCGTGAGCGAGCCGCGCTTGCGCGCGAAAATCGGATAGTCTTTGCCCTCCATGAGCCGCGTATAGTAGAAGTAGTTGCCCTGCCGGTAGGGAACCGACTGATCGTTCTGCCGCACGCGTCCCTTCAGCTCCTCGAACAGCCGGTCTTGCAGCGCCTGCGTGTGCGCCATGACCGCCTTGGTGTACGCGTTTTCGTCCTCGAGGTACTTGATCACTTCGGGGTTGTCCCGATCGCGCAGCCAGTAGTACTGGTCGATGCGCACGTTGCCGTGCTCGTCGAAACGATGGGGCCGCGCCGCCGCCATCGGTGGCGCGAGTGCCGGTGTTGCGGGAGACATCGGCGCCTGCTGCGCAACGACGATAGTGGGGACGAAGGCCGCGAGGGCCAGGAGGCGAGTGTTTGTGAGCATGCGGTCGATTTAACGCTATGTTTCGGGCCGTGGCAACCCCTTCTTCTCCGTTAGTACTCGCCATCACCGGCGCCTCGGGCGCGCCGTACGCCGTGCGCTTGCTCGAAGTCCTCGCGACCAATCACGTGCCGACCTGGTTGCTCGTCTCCACGCACGGATGGCGTCTCCTTGCCGAAGAGTGCGGGATCAAAGACGAAGCAGCGCTCAAGAAAGCCACAGGCGATGATTGGGGGTGCGTGCGGTCCTTCAATGACACAGACCGCGGCGCCCAGCCGGCGTCTGGATCGGTGAAGACGTTGGGGATGGTGGTATGTCCGTGCTCGATGGGTACCCTGGCCGCGATCGCCCACGGAACCAGCCGGTCGCTGATCGAGCGCGCCGCTGACGTGACCCTCAAGGAGCGGCGCAAGCTCGTGCTGGTCCCTCGTGAGACGCCGTTCTCGCTCGTGCATCTGCGCAACATGGCGCTGGCGGTCGAAGCGGGCGCCGTCGTGATGCCGGCGGCGCCGGGATTCTATCAGAGACCCAGCGAGATCGGCCAGCTGGTCGACTTCATTGTCCAGCGCATCGTCGACCAGCTGGGGCTCGACATTCGGTTGATCAAGCCCTGGCAAGGGTGACGATGGACGTCCGCGAGCTGCTGGCGCGCGAGGTGACGCCGGAGCTGTATCGCGAGATCCGCGAGCTGTGGAAAGCGCATTCGATTGCTGAAGACAAACGCGACATCGCGGGGCTCATCGCGACGTTGACGTCGGACTGCGTCTACGAAGTCCTCCCCGACGGTGGCCGCTGGGAGGGCCATGCCGGCGCGACACGTTTCTATATGGAATTGCTGGGCGCCTTCCCCGACATCCATTTCGACCTGCAGACGATCGTGATCGGGCCCCAGGGGGTGTGCGAGGAGGCGCGGGTGAACGGGACACACAAGGGAAAGTGGCTCGAGCGCGCGCCCACGGGAGAGGGTGTGACGTTTCGCGTAGTAATTTTCTTCCCATGGGATCCCAAGGGACGCAAGTTCGCCGGCGAGCGCGTGTTCGTTCTGCCATGACGGTCCTCTTTGCCTGCCTTGCGCTCGTTTCGCTCGCGCCGGCGCAGGACACGACGCGCTATTCGCACGCGGACACGCTGCGCGGCTCCAACGGACCCGCACGCGCCTGGTGGGACGTGCGCTTCTACGACCTCCACACGCGAGTGAACCCACAGGACTCGAGCATCACCGGTTGGAACGGCATCACGTATCGCGTGATTCAGGCGCCGGCGTCACGTGAGATGCAGATCGACCTCCAGCAACCCCTCGTCGTGGACAGCATCGTGCAGGACCGCAGAAAGCTCAACTACCGGCGCGACGGCAATGCCTTCTTCGTGACCCTGACCGCGCCGCAACGTGCCGGCACGACGCGGACGATCACGGTGTGGTACCACGGCAAGCCACGCGTCGGCCGGCGGCTCCCCTGGGATGGGGGATTCACGTTCCCCAACGACAGCCTGGGCCATCTGTGGATCGCCACCGCCAATGAAGGCCTGGGCGCCAGCGTCTGGTGGCCCAACAAGGACTACCTGGCCGACGAGCCGGACAGCCAGCGCATCGCGATCACCGTGCCGGATCCGCTGATCGACGTCTCCAACGGGCGGCTGCGGAGCACCACCAGGAATCCCGATGGGACGACCACGTACGAATGGTTCGTCACGAATCCGATCAACAACTACAACGTGACGATCAATGCCGGCCAGTACACGCATTTCAGCGACACCCTGGACGGCGAAGCGGGACGCCTGACACTCGACTTCTGGCCGCTCGCCTACCACGCCGACACTGCACGCCGCCAGTTTCAGCAGGTGATCCCGATGCTGCGCTGTTTCGAGCATTGGTTCGGAGCGTACCCCTGGTACGCCGACGGCTACAAGCTGATCGAGACGCCGCACCTCGGCATGGAGCATCAGAGCGGCGTCGCCTACGGGAACCACTTCCTCAATGGCTATCTGGGACATGACCTGTCGCACACGGGGCTCGGCCTGCAGTGGGACTTCATCATCGTCCATGAAAGCGCCCACGAGTGGTTCGGCAATAACATCTCGGCGCAGGACCACGCCGACATGTGGGTGCACGAGAGCTTCGCGAATTACGCCGAGGGGATCTACACCGAGTGCCGGATGGGGAAGAGCGCCGGGGCGGCGTATATGATCGGCGCGCGGGCCGGCGTGCGGAACGACCGGGCCGTCGTCCCCACGTTCGGTGTGAACGCGCA
>DATGVC010000215.1:0-6893 GCA_035300745.1 Gemmatimonadales bacterium
AGCGCCGTTCGAGAATCCCGCTGCGTCGAGTCCCCAGGCACGGGCCACGTTGGTGAACGTCAAATCGCCGTTGTTGTGGAACGCATAGTTCGGCTGCGGAACGTGCGGCATCTTGGCGATGAGTCGCGCAACGGGCGGCTCGATGCCGGCAGGGATGCTGTCGAGCGACGCGAGGTAGTCGAGATCGTTCGGCCGGCGGTAGATGCCGGTGGTGACGAACAGATCCTTACGGCCGTCGTTGTCGAAGTCCGCGAAGAGCGGCGCCCAGCTCCAGTCGGTCGCGGCGATGCCGGCGAGCAGCCCGATCTCGCTGAAGCGGAGCTTCCCTCCCGTGATGCCGCGGTTCAGCTGCAGCGTATTGCGCGCGTACTGATAGTGATAGCCGGCCGCGAGCTTCCGGTTGAACTGGTCGTAGCCCTCGGCGGTCGCCGCGGTCTTGAGGATGCGCTCGCTGTCAGGCAGCATGTCGAGGACGGCGATATCGGGACGGCCGTCGTTGTTGAAGTCCGCCGCGTCGGCACCCATGGAGAACCGACTCGTGTGTCCCGTCGCCTGCGCAATCGATTCGGTGAACGTGCCGTTGCAGTTGTTGAGGTAGAGAAAATCGTTCTCGGGAAAATCGTTGGCGATGTAGATGTCGGGACAACCGTCGAGATTCACGTCGCTGACGACGATCCCCAGTCCAAAGCCTTCCACACCGCCATAGATATGGGCGGCGGCGCTGACGTCCACGAAGTGGCCGTGGTCATTGCGATAGAGCCGGTCACCGGCCTTTGCGTTGCGAACCGTGCGGCTCGTGCTTGGGCTGGCGGCGAGCTCTGAAAAAGTGGAGCTGTTCAGCAGGTACATGTCGAGGTCGCCATCGCCGTCATAATCGAAGAACGCGGCTTGAGTCGAGTAGCCGGAGAAGGCGAGTCCATACTCGGCGGCGCGGTCGGTGAACGTGCCGTCACCGTTGTTGATATACAGCACGTTGCGGCCGGGCATGCCGAGATAGTTCACGCCCGAAACGTAGATATCGAGACGACCGTCGCCGTTGACATCGGCCATCGTGACGCCGCTCTTCCACCCGACTGAATCGGCGACGCCCGCGCGGTCGGTGATGTCCTCGAAATGGAAGTTGCCCAAGTTGCGGTACAAGCGGTTGGAGCCCAGGTTCGACGTGAAATACAGGTCGACCAATCCATCGCCGTCGATGTCGCCCGCCGCCACACCGCCGCCGTTGTAGTAGTACAGGTAATTGACGATGTTGAGCGCGGAGTCGGAGGGGGACAGTCTGTTGGTGAAGGTGATCCCGCTCGTCTCCGGCGCGACAACCTCGAATAGCGGTGGCGCGGGCGGCGTTGCGCGACAGCTCAGCATGAGAGTCGCGAGTAGAAACAGCCGATATTTTCGCACGGGGGCGCCAGTATAGCGTGAAAACTTTCGTTTCGCTCGCCGCCGTGCTGCTCGTCGGCGCCACCGCTTGCCGAGAGAAGCCCATCGATCAAGGTGCGCTGATCACGGCTCGTGAGGTCGGGCTCGAACATCTGCAACGAGGGCGATTGGCCGAGGCCGAGCAGGAGTTTCGGCAAGTCATCGCGCTCGCGCCGCGCGATCCGCTCGGGTATGCCAACCTGGGGCTGACCTATCTGCGCGCCGGACGCTACGCCGATGCGGAGGTACAGCTCAAGCGGGCGCGGCGCCTCGACCCCAAGAATCCCGACATCGCGCTCATCACGGCGAAGCTGTATTCCCTGATGGGCCGGCCGACCGAAGCACACCAGGTCCTCGCCGAGATTTCCCCCCCCCCCGCCCCCCAAGACGCCAGGGTGCTCTACGCGCTCGCCGAGCTCGAACGGCAGAGCAGCGACAGCGCCTATGCGGAGCGGCTGCGCCAGGTCCTCGAGCGCTCTCCCGCCAACCTCGCCGTGCGCTTGACGCTCGCTGACGTCCTCCTCAAACTCGGCAAGAGCGACAGCACGATTCGCTACCTCGAGGATGTGCGGCGACTCCGTCCCGAGCCGCCCCGTGAAGCAAAACCGCATCTCGAGGCAGCGCTGCAAGCGCTGCGCGCCGGTCGACTGGCGGACGCGCGCGCTGCGCTCGATCGATTCCTGCGGCTGATCGAAGTCACGGCGCCATACCAGGCGTCATTGGCGCAAGTGGATGGGATCGAAGGGCCGCTCGCGGGACGGCCGGTGCTGGCGTTCAGTCCGCAATCGCTCATCACGATGCGGGGCATCGCGTCCGCTCCCACGTCCGGTCAAGCCCGCTTCACCGATGTCACTGGCGAGAGCGGCTTGCCGGAGCGCGGCGCTGCGCCGACGGCACTCGCGCTCGGCGATTACGACGGCGACGGCGAGGACAACCTGTTGGTTGCCGCCGGGGGGGGCGGGGGGGGCGGGGGGAACGTGCGGCTCTATACGGTGCACGGTGGTTTCGTGGCGGACGTCAGCGCCAAGATGCCGCTGCCACTCCCAGCTGGGGTGAGCGCCATCGCCGCAACCTTCGCCGACTACGATAACGACGGCTGGCTCGACCTGTTTGCAATCGGCACAGACGGCCACGGCTACCTGCTGCACAATCGCGAAGGCAAGACGTTCGAGGATGTGACGGCCGCCGCGGGCGTGCGGGACGTGGACGGCGCCCGGAAGGCACTCTTCGTCGACCTCGACCACGACGGCGATCTCGACTTGCTCCTCGTAGGCGGAGGATCCCTCGGCGCCTATCGGAACAACCTCGACGGCACGTTCACGTTGTTTCCGAACGCGGATGGGATCGTGCAGGGAGGCACCGATGCGGCGTTCGCCGATCTCGACGACGATGGGCGCACGGACGTCTTTGTGACGAGCCAGACCGGAGCCGACGGCCTGTTCCACAACGACGGCGGGGGGGGCGGGTCGGCGCGCGGCTTCACGCGCACGGCCGACACGATCCATGGCAGTGGGCCCGTCGCTCTCGGGGACTACGACAACGACGGCGCAATCGACATTTTCGTCGCCGGCAGTGGTCTCTGGCACAACAACGGCAACGGCGCTTTCAGCCACGATACGCGCTCGCCGAGCCTGGCGCGCGCGCGCAACGCGGCCGGTGGGGGGGGGACCGCGGTGTTCTTCGATTACGACAACGACGGCTGGCTTGATCTGATCGTCGCGGGGCCTCACGGCGCCTCGCTGTTTCACAACGATGGCACCGGCCGGTTCGCGGACCGCAGCGAACTGCTGCCGCCGGCGCTGCTGCGCGATTCAATCGGGCCGCTTCTGGTTGCCGACATCGATGGCGACGGCGATCAGGACATCATCCTAGGGGACCGGAGCGGCGTCCACGTGCTCCGCAACGACGGTGGGAACGCGCATCTCGCGATGCGCGTGCAGCTGACCGCGCTCGGCCTCGGGAGCGGCAAGAACAATTCGTTCGGCATCGGGTCCAGGCTGGAGGTCCGTGCCGGCGAGCTCTATCAGACACGCGTGGTGACGGGACCGGTGACGCCGTTTGGCCTCGGAAGCCACTTCAAGGCGGATGTGCTGCGGGTGCAGTGGACCAACGGCGTGCCGCAGACGATCTATTTCCCCGGCACCGATCAGGACGTGCTCGAGCTGCAGCAGCTCAAGGGCTCGTGCGCGTTTCTCTATACGTGGGATGGCACGCGGTTCCGCTTCATTACCGACGTGATGTGGCAGAGCGCGTTGGGGATGCCTTTAGGAATCATGGGAGGCAATGCCGCGTACGCTCCCGCAGGTGCGTCGCAGGAATACCTGCGGATTCCGGGTGAGGCGCTGCAACCTCGCAATGGCCGCTACGTTCTGCAGGTCACCGAAGAGCTGTGGGAGACGGCGTATCTCGATCAGCTGAAGCTGCTCGCCGTGGATCACCCGGACTCAGTGGCCGTTTTTGTGGACGAGCGATTCCCGCCGCCTCGTGGACTGCCAGGGCTGCGGCTGTTCCAGACCGTCCACCGCCGCCCGCCGCTGTCGGCGACTGATGGACGCGGCAACGACGTCCTCGAAGACCTGCGCGAGCACGACGATCGCTACGTCTCAAACCTGACGCCGCTCCGCTACCAAGGGCTCACGGAGCCGCACGAGCTGATTCTCGATCTCGACGCGGACGCGGGCCGCCCGGGAACGTTCCTGTTTTTGCGCGGCTGGATCTATCCCGGGGATGCCAGCATCAACGTCGCGCTGTCACAGCAGCGCAAGCTGCGCGCCGAGCTGCCCGTGCTCGACGTCCGTGACGCGCGCGGGCGCTGGGTTCCTGCGGGCGCTAGCGTGGGCTTTCCCTCGGGGAAGGACAAGACGGTCGTAATCGATCTGGCAGGGCTGTTCCCGACGCGCGATCACCACTTGCGGCTGCGTACGAACATGCAGATCTACTGGGACCAGGCGTTCGTGGCTGATACGGGAAAGGGGACGGGGGAAGGGGGAAGGGGACCAGCACGCGTGACGACGCTTGCGCCGGTGTCCGGCGACTTGCACTTCCGCGGCTACTCTCGCACGTACCGGCGCGGCGGCCGCTACGGCCCGCACTGGTTTGCGTACGACGACGTCACGACCGAGTCGCCTTGGCGTCCGATCACCGGCGCAGCGACACGATTTGGCGATGTGCGCCCGCTGCTCGACCGCGCCGACGACCAATACGTCGTCATGGTGCCCGGGGACGAGGTCACGGTGGAGTTCGAGGCACCGGCTGGAGCGCCGCCGGCTGGCTGGACGAGGACGTTCCTGCTCTACAGCGATGGCTGGATCAAGGACTCTGACTTGAATACCGCGGACGGCACCACGATCGGCCCACTCCCGTATCACGCGATCAAGTCCTACCCGTACACGGCAGGCGAGTCGTACCCAGCGGATTCCCCACGGCAGCGATACCTGCACGAGTACAACACGCGCATCATCAAGCCCCCGCCCCGCCCCCCCCGCGGAGTGCAGGAAGAGCGCTGACCAGCGACTCGCGGCTCAATCCGAGCACGGCATGTCGCTGCACCAGCAGATCGAGGTCCACAGGATAGAGATTGTGGGCGGTGGGATTGGCGAGGCCACAGACGTTGCGCGGTGCGATCGCCTTGCGCACCCATTTGGCGAAGAGCTTCCGGTCGGTGGGTGTGCGGACGTGCCGCAGCCGGCGGAGGGCGGCGCGCGGCAGCCCGCCGAGGCGCGGATCGCCGACACCGAGGAATCCCGACCACGCGAATTCTTCGTCTTTGAGCAGTCGTTGGCGGATCTCTGCGAATGAGACAGCGGCGAAATAGATCATCGCATGTGCCGCGAAGAGATCAAAGCGAGCCATCGCGCGATACGCGCCGGCAACCAACCTGTCTATTTGATCGGCTTCGGCGCTCAACAGTGCGTCATAGCGGGCCAGGTCCCGCTCGGACGGCCCGCCGTTCTCGAAGCAGAGCGCCAGGCGCTCGATGGCTCGCAGGCTCCAGGCGATCCCGGTCGAGAACAGTGGATCCACAAAGGCGTAGGCGTGGGGCAGCATCGCCCAGCGGTCACCAGCCGCGCGCGTCAGGCGGTGCTGAATCCTCGGCTTGAACGTGATGGGCCTGAGGGCCTTGGCGTCGCCGAACAGCGCGCCGATCGTGGGATAGCGGCGGAGAAGGTGCTGCCACAGCTGCTCTGGTGCTCCCCGTAGCCTATCCCTCAGCAAGAACCCTGCGCTGGTAACGCCGTGGTCAAACCGCAGTGAGTACATCCACCCTTCATCTATAATGTGGTGCACAGCGGCCCAATCGTCGGAATAGGGGCCGGCTGGCAGTCCGGGCACGATGTCTGAAAACAGCCGCACGCCGTCAAAGTGGCTGAACAGGAGACCTGAGTTCGTGTGCGTGCGCTGCAGTCCCGACGGTATCGCCAGCTGCCGCGCCATGAAGCCGCCCGGTCCCGAGGCATCGACCACGAACTCGACGCGCAGCGACTTCAGCATGTCGGCCGTCAGCAGGGTCCGGTCGCGGTACTCCACACCCGCGGCGATCGCGGCGCGTACGAAGTGGTGGTCCACGTCGGCGCGGAGCCAATGGTTGTCGGCGACGTGGTCGTTGGGGCTCGCGGCAACGAGCAGCCGCTCCGCGCCGGTGCCATTGCTCGTGAAGGGGCGCCCGGCGTGGTGGCGGTAGAACGTGAAGCCGCGTTTCAAACCGCGGCGCAGCTCGGGGAAGCGGGCGACCCAGCGCCCGTGGGCCGCAAGATCGAAGCAATCATCCAGGCCGTAGCGTCGCGCGAGACGCTCGAGCGAGAGATTCGCGAGCGGCGTGCTCGACTCGCCGATCGCGAAGCGCGGATGGGTGTCCCGCTCGAGCAGGACGACGTCGTGGCCCTGCACGGCAAGCACGCGTGCCAGCAGTGAGCCGGCGAAGCCCGAGCCGACGACCGCTACGCGCACACGGAGCAGCTAACCGCGGGTTGCGCGAGCCCGCTGAGATTCATCTGTCTGAGGCGCGCCACTCGTTCCGACCGGCAGGCCTCACAGGCGGGCAGTCGCTCGACATCCCAGAGGTCGGCGCTCACGACGGCGGACGAGAACGCAAGACAGCGCTCCACGACAGTCTCGAGCTGCGTGAGCGTCGGCGGGATGAAGTCGCCAAGCGCCTGAAGGCGCTCTATCTCGCCGTTGCCGCCGCGCACGGGGATCACCGCGATGCGGCGCGCGCCGCGTGCCGCGGCGTATGCGACCGTGCGAACCGTCCACTCGATCGATTCCTCGACGGGGACGTACGGCGCGCCCAGCAGCGCGAACGCGCGCAGATCGATGTCGTGCTCGACCAGAAATGCCGCGGCACGGTCGAACCCATCGAGATCGAGCTTCTTGTTGAGATGCGCGGTCGCGACGGGATGAATGGTTTCGAGCCCGACGGCGACCTCCAGCCTCCCCGTGAGCAGCGCCGCGAATTCCAAGGTCAACGGGCCGATGGT
>DATGVC010000216.1:0-6640 GCA_035300745.1 Gemmatimonadales bacterium
GGTGATCACGCCGCCAAGGGCGGCCGGCACCAGCCATTCGCAGGGGATCGTCCAGAGCTCGTCATTCGTAATGCGTTTCCCGCCCTTCCACTCTGAAACCGGTTTTGCCTGCGCCACATGAGCCAGGAGTCCCGGAATATCGAGTCCTTTGTCGTTGTACATCCCGCCCGACACGTCGCTCACGGCGACCACGGTAGCGCCCGCTTCACTGTCGAGTAGGCGTGCGAGGTGGCTGCCGACGTTGCCGAAGCCCTGGATCACCACGCGTCCGCCCTTGATCCGGATCCCGAAATCGCGCGCGTATTCCTGCATCACGTACATCACGCCGCGCCCCGTTGCCTCTTCGCGGCCGAGTGATCCTCCCAACGCGACAGGCTTTCCGGTGACGACCGCCGGGCTGTAACCCTGGCGGCTCGAGTACTCGTCGAGAATCCAGGCCATTACTTGCGCATTGGTATTGACGTCGGGAGCGGGGATATCGCGGTAGGGGCCGAGCACGATCGCGATGCGCTGCGTGAAGCGACGGGTCAGTCGTTCCAGCTCGAGCTTGGAAAGCTTCTTGGGGTCCACGGTGACGCCGCCCTTCGCGCCGCCGAACGGGATGTCCATGAGGGCCGTCTTCCACGTCATGATGGTCGCGAGGCCCAGCACTTCGTCGTGATCCGCTTCCGGGTGGTAGCGGATCCCGCCTTTGCAGGGCCCGCGCGCGCCGTTGTGCTGAATGCGGTAGCCGGTAAAGACTTCGATCCGGCCGTCGTCCATTCGCACCGGCACCTCGACCTGCACCTCGCGGAAGGGCGACATCAGAATCTTGCGCATGTAGGCTTCGAGATTGATCAAGTCGGCCGCGCGGTCGAACTGGCTTTGGACGATCGCCCGGCCCGACATCGGTGCACGAGTCGTGCGCGGCGGCGGCTCAGTCGCGGTCATGGCAGTTCCTGAGTGTCAGATTGGATGCAGGCGACGGCCTGCCAGCCGGGAGCCGGGATGCTGCGCTTCGCTCAGCGCCCGGACGGGATTGGGCGCACGCTCGAGCCGCTTACCGGCATCCGTCAACACGCCGATGACATCGGCGGTCACCGCTGTTTGAGCGTCGGCGGGATGCTCGAGCGTCAGGACCAGGCCGATCGACTCGTTGGCAAGCCGCGCGACGACGCCGGTCCACGTCTTGTCGCCGACGAGAGGCCGCAATCCGACGATCAGTGGGCAGACCGCCGGATCGAATGCCGTCGGTGTGACGAGCGGCGCTCCGATCCGATCCGCAAGGTCGCTGCAGGCGGGGAACTCCGGACCGAGCAGAATCACCTGCCCGAAATGCCAGTCGCAATTCGCCGCGACCTCCGCGAACGTAGCCACGATCGTCTCGTCGCTTGGGGCCACGGGTCCCGGGGTCGACGCCAGGACGACGCTGCCCGTCTCCGCAAACCAGCGCTCGGCGGCGGTCAGGTCCTCGGGACGGCGGGGCGCGTGGAACCCGTAGCGTCGCGTCGTGGCGATCTCGCGCTCGGCATCGGCGCGCTGCTCGGCGTGCTCGGCGGCCTGCGCCGCCCCCTCGAAGGCGACTTCCGCCGCCTGATAGCGACCTGCGTCGCGGAGCACCTGGCCACGGAGCCTGAGCGTGTCGGTATGGGGCTCGAGCGCAAACGCGCGGTCCAGCGCCAGCAGCGCCCGATTGCGATCGCCGAGCTTGTAGGCCGCGTAGCCGAGCTCGTGCCAGACAAGCGCCAGGTCGGGATCCGCTTCGACGGCGCGGTCCAGCTCAGCCAGCGCCTCGGGATAACGTCCCAGCTCGGTGAGGGCGGCTCCGCGCAGCGTGAACGAGAAGCCGGTCTCGCCAAACGTCGCGCGCGCGCGGTCAGCAAGCCGCAGGGCCTCTTCGCGACGGCCGCTGGTGCGCAGCAGCTCGAAGTATTCGGCCCAGCAGGCCTTCAATTCGGGTTTCGCCGCCAGCAGCTCGTCGTAGGCGGACTGCGCATCCCGCGTGCGTCCTTCGCGCGCCAGCCAGCGTGCCCGCGCGAGGGCGCGCTCGCTCCGCGCGTCTGGAAACAAATCGTAAGACGCCGTCGTCCGCATGGCGCTCAAATCTACCCGGGCCCCTCTCGCTGGCTAGCGGCGACCGGTGTGTCTACATTTCTGCCGCCATGGATCAAGAGCGATTGCTACGCGAGCTCGGCGGGTTTCTGCGGATTCCTTCCGTCTCGACATTGCCGGCACACAACCAGGATTGCCGCGCGGCTGCTGAATGGGTCGCGGCTGAGCTGCGGCGACTCGGTTGTCGCGACGTCGATTTTCTCGGCAGCGAGACCCATCCGGTCGTGTGGGGCAAAGGTCCCGACGTGCCCGGCGCGCCGACGCTGCTGATCTACGGACATTACGACGTGCAGCCGCCCGATCCGCTCGCCGAGTGGACCAAGCCGCCCTTCGAGCCGACGATCAGCGACGGCCGGATCTACGCGCGGGGCGCCGCCGACGACAAAGGGCAAGTCTTCTGCCTGCTCAAGGCCATCGCTGTGTCGCCGCGGCCGGCGGTCAACTTCCGCTTCTTGATCGAGGGCGAAGAGGAGTACGGCTCGAAGGTCTTGTTCGACCTGCTGAAACGCGAGCCGCAGCGCGTCCGCGCGGATGCTGTGCTCGTGGCGGACATGTCGTACGTGGCGCCGGGATGGCCGGCGGTGTACACGACGCTCCGCGGTATCTGCTATGCCGAGATCACGGTGCGGACGTCCAAGACCGATCTCCACTCCGGCGAGTACGGCGGCGCCGCCCCGAACGCGCACGAAGAGCTCTGCCGGCTGCTCACGCGCCTGAAGAGTGAGGACGGGAAGATCAACATCCCGGGTTTTTATACCGCGGTGAAGCGGCCGTCCAAGGCAGAACTTGCCGCATGGAAGAAGCTGCCGTTCAACGAGCAGGACTTTCTCAACAAGCGCGTGCAGGGGAAGGGCCTCGTTGGCCTGAAGAAGTACTCGGTGCTCGAGCGCCTCTGGGCGCTACCCACCTTCGAGATCCATGGGATCCTGGGCGGCTTCACGGGCCAAGGCGCGAAAACCGTCATTCCCGCCGAAGCGACGGCGAAGGTCAGCATGCGACTCGTCCCCAACCAAAAACTCGCGACAGTCGAGCGGCAGCTCGCCGCCGCGGTGAAACGGTTTGCGCCCAAGCATGTGACCGCCAGCGTGCGGTTGCTGCACGGCGCCGATCCGGCGCAGATCAAGATCGACCACCCGGCGTTCACGCTCCTGGAGCGGGCCTTCAAGGAGGTCACGGGCCGGGGCACCGTGCCGGCGCGCGCCGGGGGATCCATCCCCGTCGTGCCGGCCCTCGGCTCAGCCGGTGCACCGGTGATCCTCACCGGGATCGGGCTGCCGGACGACCGGCTCCATGCCCCCAACGAAAAGCTGGAGTTGAAGCAGTTGTGGGATGGGATCGAGGTGTTCGGGCGGTTCTACGAGCTGATGGGAGCACAAAGCCATATGTGACCCTGTGCACAGCCGGCTTCGGTAGCCGTCCTTCATTATGGAAGCCACCATGCACAGAGCCCTCTACCTTACCGGCCTCGGGTACCTCGCCATCTGCGTGGTGCTCGTGCTGCAATACCGTCAGCCCAAATACGGTTTTATCCCTACCGACCCCGCTGCAACGCGCTTCGGCTTCTCCGCTGCCGGCTATGGATGGTGGGTTCGCATGAAGGTCCATTGTAACGCGGTCGAAGTGGAGTTGACGCATCGCATGAGCCCACCGCCACATACGCTTGATGGGCAAGGCTACAGCGCCGCGTGTTACGCCTTGGCCGGCAAGATCGATTCGGCGCGTGCCATCATCGACCGTCTACCAGAAAGCGATCGTTATAAAGCCGCGGGAATCGTGTTCGATGCCGCTCACCCGATCGCCGATGCCGGCGATGATCGTGCAGCGGGGCCGATCATGGAACTGGTCATCGGCTATTGGCCCAATCATTACATGGCCTTGTATCACGCCGGCATGGCCGAGTATGTGCTCGACGAGCCGGAGCTGGCGCGCAAGAATCTGACGGCCTTCCTTTCCTATTATCACCAGGATGACGGTTGGACCCGCAACGCGCAGTTGACGCTCGCGCGGTTGGGAGTCGAGAAGTGACCGCCGCGACTGCGTGGCGCGCGTCCGTGCCAGCGGATATCCTGCCGCTGGTTTTCGTGGTGATGATCGGCGGAACTGCCGCCGGGTTCCTGGCCGCAATGCCGCTGCTCTTTCTCACCAGCGCCATCGTGGCGGGGGGGATCGGAGCGGCGGCGACGTTCGGACGCCGCACACCGGAATGGGACCCCGTGGCCGTAGAGGCCCTTGCTCAGCTGCCGGACGGCCAGGCTCGCATCCTGCTGACCGACTTGCTGCGGCGGGCGGCAGCAGTTCCCGCGGAGGCGCAGGCCGGCCCATTGGTATCAGCGGCGTGCGAGGCTGCCCGCCAGCTGTACGCTCTCGAGCTGCATCTCGACGCATTCGCGGCCCCACAGAACACGCTGCTCGACCAGTCTCCTCGCTTGCGCGATGCATTCGAACGCTGCCGGCGGGGCCGAGATCTGCTCACGCAACGTCTGCAAGATGCGAGCGCGGCGCTCAGCCGCTGGCAGGCGGCGCAGGGGGTGGGAGTGGGTGAAAGCCTTGGCAACCTGGCGCGAGAGTTGAGCGAAGCGAGCCGCTACCAGGAGGAAGCAGCCCACGAAGTCGAGGCGTTGCTCGCCTAGAGGTGCTTCTTACTCGCGTTGCGGAATTTGTTGATCTCGTGTTGGGTCAGCCCGCGGCCGCCATACCGTTCTTCCGTCCATGGATCGCCGCGCATGTGATAACCATTCTGCTCCCAGAAGCCCGGCAGATCTTCGTCCAACAGCTCGAACCCTCTCACCCACTTCGCGCTCTTCCAAAAGTAGAGATGCGGCACCAGCAACCGTGCGGGCCAACCGTGTTCAGGCGTCAGCGGCTCGCCCGCCCAGTTCAGCGCAATGAGATTCTCGGGTCGGTCGAGGTCGGACAGCGGTAGATTTGTCGTGAAGCCCTGCTCGGCGACTACAAGACAGTACTTCGCTTCCGTCTTGAGGCCCGCACGGTGTAGCAGATCTTGGACCGACACGCCCTCGAATGTGTTGTCGAGCCGGCTCCAGGTCGTGACGCAGTGGATGTCGCACTGCACCGTCTTGCGTGGTAACACGAGAAACTCATCCCACGTGAGCGAGAACGGACGTTCGACCATACCAGAAATCGAGAACGTCCATGTCGACGTGTCCACGCTGGGTACGTCGCCGTAATGCAGGACCGGCCATTTTGTGGTTTGAACTTGGCCGGGTGGGACTCGGGGGAGAGTTGCGTTCGTCACTCGTTTATTCCGTGGGCTGAAGCGCCGGCCCCTCAAACACTTTCTCAAATCCCTTTATCACGGCCGCCACCGCCTGCCCCCACAACTGCTCCCGGCTCCCCGCTCCCCGCTCCTTCTGAACGGACGTCATCACCACACCGGGGATTCCGCAGGGGACGATCCGATCGAAATGCGTCAGATCGGTCGTCACATTGAGCGCGAATCCGTGCCAGGTAACCCATTGCTTCACATGAATGCCGATGCTCGCGATCTTCTTGCCGCGGGTCCAGACCCCCGTGAATCCCGGGTTCCGCTCGGCGGGGATGTTGAGAATGCCGAGTGCATCGATCAACGCCTGCTCGAGCGTGCGCAGGTACCAGTGTAGGTCCTGCTTGTGTGCGCGAAGATCGAGAATCGGATAGCCGACCAGCTGGCCCGGCCCGTGAAACGTGACGTCCCCACCGCGCTCGACTTCGAAGACATCGATCCCAGCGGGCTGGAGCAGATGGGCAGCGTGAGAATTCCGGCCCAGCGTAACTACCGGCGGATGCTCGAGCAGCAGGAGCACATCGTGTTGAAGACGGCCGGCGATTCGATCTTCGGCGAGGTCGCGCTGCCACGCGAGAGCTTCGTCATACGGCACGATCCCGGCCTGGACAACCTCGAGCGTGTTCACGGAGATGCGGTACCCTTGCCCTGGATTGCCCACCGCGTTGCGACGATGGCGAACGCAACGTTGAGAAGGAACCAGACTGCGAGCCCGACGGGTCCTAAGAAGCGATCTGGGATAGCGGCGAGAAAGCCAACTAGACACGCACCGATTGCGGCCAATACTGCTATTACGCCACGCTGCCACACGTTTTCCAGCGGGAAGCTTCTGTACCAGCCCACCGCTCCACCAACGCCAATGGCTGCAATGAGGCCAGCCAGAAGCGGATTGCCGCCCACATCGCGATAGGCGGCGGGCTCAAGCTCGCCGCGCAGGATCGCAGCAACAATCTGTGCGCCTGTCAAGCAAGCGGCGCCGAATCCGGTACCGGCGCCAAGTGAGCCGAGCCCGAGGGCGAGCGGGTCCTTGACCGGTTCGTCGCTCAAATGTGCAGGACGCGACCCAGCGAATCGAGCGCCGCTTCGCCGATCGCTTCCGACATCGTGGGATGGGCGTGAATCGCCAGATCGATTTCTTCGACGGTGTATTCGTTCTCGCGCGCCACCGCCAGCTCGTGAATCATCTCGGAGGCGTGCGCGCCTACGATGTGCGCGCCGAGGATCTCGCCGTACTTCTTGTCGCGCAGGATCTTCACGAAGCCTTCC
>DATGVC010000217.1:0-2620 GCA_035300745.1 Gemmatimonadales bacterium
AGCTTGAGCGCTCGAACGGCCTCTCGGCGCTACGCCTGAAGGCGGTGCGGCAGGAATTGGATCGCGCAGAGAAGAGCCAGGGGGCGGCGCGGCGCGACGCCTTGACGCAGCTGGCGAGCGCGCTGGGTCAGGACGCCGCGAGCTCGACGGATCAGGCGAGAGTGCAGAAGCTCGCCGGCGTTGTCACGGAGCTGGCGAACACGGCGCCGACCGGGGCACAGTAAGGCGGCTCCGGTGACGGGCCCGGATGGCGCTACCGCTGTTTGGACGGGAGCACAATTCGCGGCAGCCACCGCCCGACGCGTTGCTGGTAGCGCACGTACGAGTCGCCGAATTGCCGCCGCAGCGCCGGTTCCTCGTACAGCAGGACGAACAGATTGACGATCGCGAAGAAGATCGCCCAGTACGCGAGGAGTGCGCGCGAGCGCGCCAGCAGCGCCTCGCCGAGCACGATCGTGCTCACGCTCAGGTACATCGGATTGCGCACGTAGCGATACAGTCCCTGGACGACCAGTTCTTTCGGCGGATCAACCGGCGACAGTGTGCCTTTGCCGAGCGCGGCGAATTCCCAGATGCACGCGATGAGTAGCGCCACGCCCGCGGCAATGAGGAGCAGCGCGAGGAGCGTCAGCGGCTTCGTGGCATCGAGCTGGACGTGCGACAGTCCATAGAATCGCCACGGGATGTAGCCGGCGACCATACCAGGCAGGAGGAGGGTCCAGAGGATGCTGCGGAGGGCCAGGGTGAGGCGTGACATGAGCTGAAGGTGCTGACGAGAAGCCTGCGTCTCAAGAGGGCTCGGCTACAACGATAGGTGTTCTCCGTTCGAGCGCACGGATGACCACGGCGAAGACGGCATAAGATACGAGCGCCGTCTCCGCCGCCGCGTTATCGGAAGCGGGCGGTGGGCCGAAGAAGATGTAGGCCTGGATCCCGAGCATAATCGCGCCGAATACGAGCATTGCCGTGCGGCGGGCGGTGCCCAGCCGGAAGTAGAGCAACATCCCGCCAAACAGCAGGGCAGCTTCCAGAGCGAACGCGACGAGGGGCCAGTTCCACAACCCAAGGCCCACCTTTGCGGTGTTGTCGTAGAGTGGCAGATCCGGCCGGTGCACGAGGAGGTCGAGAATCCAGTGCGAAAAGACGGCGACGCCCACGATCACCGCCGCGCGGAATGGCGCATCACGCACCGCTAAACGGTAGACAAGAAACGCAAGGACCGACCAGCCGATCGCGGCGAGGAGGCCGTGCGTGTACGGCACGTAGTAGAGGTCGAGGGGATTCGAGGCCGTGATTCCGGGGACGATGTGCACCTTCTCAATGCCGAGGAGCACGAAGGGAGCCCAGAGGACGTCGAGGAATTGCACCGCGATGAAGAGCACCCAGAGCGGAATCGAGGGTTCCGCTTTCTTGGCCGCGAAGCTGACGCCGTAGTGGCCGACGAACATGGGGTGGGAATTAGCACGGCGTCCATTCGTTGACAACCGACCTGATACTTCGTGCGGTTGGTCACGCGCTCAACGTGCATGCATCAAGAATTCTCCGCTCTGCGCACGATCACGACCGGGGCGGCTTAACAACACGGTGACCCCACGCGTCCCAAACCACAGACAGCAGCGATTCGGACCTGAACGCTTGCGTGACCTACGGAGGATAAGCCATGCGCACCCTGCACTCATCGCTACTCGCGCTCGGAACGGCCGCCGCCCTTGCCCTGGGCGTTACGGCCTGTAACAACGACAGGGGCACTGCACCGGCCACGCCCCTCTTGTCGCAAGTCCAAGCCGAAAGCCTCGCGAAAACCGTGGTCGCGGATGTCGCCGGGGAGATCTCGACGGCGACGATGGATGGCTCGAGCGGCGCGGGGATGGCGCCATCCAATGCATCCGCGCCAGCAGGCTCGAGCGCAGCGACGCAGTGCCTGCCGAAGGAAAGTCCCACCCCCGTCGCGGACGCTGACAAAGACGGCGTCCCGGACTCGGTGCGGTTCGATTACTCCGGATGCGTGATCTCCTATCCCCTCGCGATCGACTCCCTGTCGGGCACGATTGATCTCATCGACCCCACGAAACTGACGGCTGACCACGCGGTTGAGCGGGTGTTCACGGACTTCAAGCGCGTCGCGGTGAACCTGGTGTCTGGTGCGAAGCTATCCGTGACGGAGAACGGAACGCGCATGGCGTTCCATGACACCACGACGCTGCGCAGCAGCGAGACCAACTTCCGCACCGATTACGTGTACGGGAACGGCGGTACCGCGGAGCACGTGCGCACCTGGGAGTCGATCTTTACGGCCGACGTTGCAGGTTCGATCAAGCCGAACGCCCTCCTGCCGAGTGGCAAGTGGTCGGTGAACGGCACCTCGTCGTGGACGCGGGGCCAGAACTCCTACTCACTCACGGTGACGACGAACCCGGCGCTCCACTACAATGCGAGTTGCACCAACGCGCCGCGCTTCGATGCGGGCAAGATCACGGCTGTCGTGGTGCGGAACAGCAAGACCATGACGGTGACGATCGAGTTCACGGCCTGCGGCGTGTACACCGTCACGCGCTCGTAAGACTGGACGTGGATACGCAAAGGCCGCGGAGTTCAGTCGATCCTATAATCGACCGGTACT
>DATGVC010000218.1:0-8389 GCA_035300745.1 Gemmatimonadales bacterium
CCCCGAACTCTGGAGCGGGTCGTGAACCGATGGGTCTCGCGATTGTTGGTCGTGCTGCTGCTGCTGGCGTTGACAGTGTCGGCGGCGGATGCGCAGGGGCGGTACCGCCGGCGTGCGATCGCGTCGGCATCCGGTCCCACCTACGGCGGACACGTCGGCTACAATTTTGACGTAAACAATCTGCTCATCGGCGCACAGCTCTCTTGGCCGTTCACGCCGGACCTCGCCCTCTATCCTACGTTCGACTACTACTTCGTGAGCGGCGGATCGCTGTGGGCGCTGAATTTTGATCTAAAGTACCGGCGGCCGACCCGCTACGGCGCGTGGTACGTGGGCGGCGGGTTGAACTGGTCGCACGCGAGCTCCGGCGGGGTCAGCGGGAGCAACACCAATCTCAACTTACTGACGGGACTCGAGGGACGCCGGGGACGGACGCGACCCTACATCGAAGCCAAATTCATCGTCGGGAATGGCAGCTCGTTTCAGCTGGTGGGAGGCGTGAGCTGGCACTAGGCTAGAACTCGAACGTCTCCATCTTTCGCAGCGCCATCCGCAGGGGAACAATCGTGGCCGCCGTGCACAGCGCGGCGGCCACCGCGAACCAGAGAAACATCCACCAGTCGATGACGACAGGCCGGCCGTCGTAGACGGCCCGGACGTAAGTGTAGACCGCCTGCCAGAGCGAGACGATCACGCCCGCCAGTAACGCGATCGTGGCCATCATGAAGACCAGGCCGCCGAATGAGGTCGGGATCTGCGCCGCGTTTTCCGTCTCGAACTGCGGATAGAGCGTCCCGAACGCGAGCGCCATCGCCGCAATGGCCAACGTCAGTGCCGCCATCGTCGCGAGGCTCATCACCATCATGAACGTCGAGACCTCGAGGAGCGCGTTCGTCATTCCGGTGAGCAGCAGGCCGAGCGCGAGGAGCGGTAGCGTTCCCACCCAGTACTTCGACCAGAGCAGCGCGCGCAGATCGAGCGGTGAGGAGCGCAGCAGCCACATCTGCCGGCCTTCGAGCGACACCGCGGGGAAGATGAAGCGCGCCGCGATGGACGCGAGGACGAAGCCCGCGAGACCCAGGTTCAGGAACGACACGAGGTTGACGTAGAAGAATCCGACCGGCTCGCCGCGATGCAGCGGCAGCGCCTGAATGTTGAACAGATAGACGACCACCAGCACCGCGAGCAGGATCAGCTGGCTCCACTGTGTTGTGTCCCGGAAGAACAGCTTGATGTCCTTGAGGACAAACTCGCGCTTCGCGACGGGGAGCCACGCGAGCAGCGACCCCACGGTCCAGCGCCACAAGCCACCACGGATGAAGCGCTCCGCGCCCTCCTGCGCTTTGGTGAACCCCTGCGCGTACAGCGCGCGGTGCAGCACCGCGCCGAGCGTGACGAACGCCGCCGCGGTCGTCCACAGTAGCACGAGGGGCAGGGCATCGGGCTTGTTCTGCAGAAACCCCATGATTGCCTGCGACGCCCATTCGCTCGGCAGAAACGGCGACGTGGGGCCGCGCAGCAGGATGAGAAAGTCGAGCAGGTTGCGAAAGCCTTCGGGACGGGCGAGCTGCTCCGGCCGAATCACGCGGAACAGCAGGATCACTCCCGCGGCTGCCCCTAACGCGATGATGGAGAGCAGATCGCGGGTGCGGCGCGCCGGGAAAATGTTCACCAGTACCAAGGTGACCGCGCAGCCCACGACCGCCGGGAGAATCAGCATCGGCACGATTGCGAGAATGGCGTACAGCGCGAACAGGACCCCGCCCCTGTAGACGATCCCGTAGGCCGCGAGAATCGGCACCACCATCAGCGCCACCATCCAGGACGAATGCAGCAGCGTCTCGCCCAGCTTCGCGAGATACAGCCGCAGCCAGTCGACCGGCGACGACACGAGCAGGTCGAGATCCTTCGCGAGAAAGAAGCTCGACAGCGCCGTGATGACGTTGGAGAGCACCAGGATCGAGATGAACGATAGGAGGATGAGGCCGAGGATCTTGCCGGGGATCAACGGCCCCAGCTCCTCCACCTTTCGGAGATTCCGCAGGATCAGGTAGAGCACACCGAACACGCCCGCCCAGAACGCCCCGCCCACCAGGATCAGGATGATCAGCTTGCCGCTGCCGCCTTTGGCGCGTTCCTCGCGCAGCCGTTGCAGCGCGGTGCGCCATTTGGGCTGCAGCACGTGGGCGAGCGACGGTTGCTTGATCACGCGACTCTGCCTCCCAGGACTTCGGCCAGCTCACGCACCTGCGCGCCACCGGTCAGCTTCAGGAACAGCTCTTCGAGACTCGCGTCGCCGGCTTGATGCTGGCGCCGCACATCGCTGACCGTTCCGGCGGCGACGATTTTCCCGTGCTGCATGATCGCGATCTGGTCGCACATCGCTTCCGCGACTTCGAGCGTGTGCGTGCTCATCAACACCGTGCCGCCCCGCTCGACAAACTGCCGGAAGATGTCCTTCAGCAGACGAGCCGCTTTCGGATCGAGCCCCACCATCGGCTCGTCGACGACGATGCACTCGGGGCGGTGAATCAGGGCGCTCGAAATGATCAGCTTCTGCCGCATCCCGTGGCTGTACGCCTCGATCAGCTCATCCTTCCAGCTGGTCAACTCGAACACCTCGAGCAGTTCCGCGATGCGGCGCTCGACGCTGTCGCCTTCCTGCCCGTACAGACCAGCGACAAACCGCAGAAACTCTGCGCCCGTGAGCTTGTCGTACACGAAGGGGCGGTCCGGGATGAAACCGAGCCGCATCTTCGCCGCCAGCGGATTGACATGAATATCGTCGCCGCCGAGCAGCACGCGGCCCTGGGTGGGCCGCAGGATCCCGGCGATCATCCGCAGCGTGGTCGTCTTGCCGGCGCCATTCGGGCCCAGGCAGCCGTAGAGGACGCCGCGCGGGACGTGCAGGCTGATATCGTCCACGGCGACGAAGCTGCCGTAGAGCTTGGTCAGGTTTTCTAGGCGGATCATAGCACCTCGAGCTTCAGCCGGCCGATGAGCGGGACGAGCTCAACCTGCCGCGCGAGACCGCCGGTTGCGATCGGCAGATGTGCGGCGTCGGCGGGGAATTGATCGAACGTCGGGTCCACCGCGATCCACTCGTTCAGGTAGACCTCGGCCCAGGCGTGATAGTAGAACCGGCCGTCCATGTAGATCAGGCCCGCGACGGTCCGCGCCGGCAATCCGGTTGATCGCGCCAGCGCGACGAATAACGTCGCTGCCTCGTTGCAATCGCCGCGGGAGCTCTGCAGCACGTTCACCGCGCTGGGCGCACTGCGCGCCTGCGGGATGGTGCGGCGCAGCGAACCGTGGACCCAATGACTGAGCAGCTCCGCGACGCGCGCGGGACTGCGCTCGCGCTCGATGATGCGGCGGGCCTGCGCGGCGATCCGCGGGTCGTGGCTCTGAATCAATGGCTCCGGCGTGAGCCACCGCGCGACCGCGGTATCGCGCTCGGGGAGCCGACGAGGCGCTGCGTGCGCCTGCAGCGCCCCGGCCTGAACGATCTCGAGCGTATCTCTCCCGTTCCGTCGCACGCGCAGCCGCGCGCGTTGGGGAGGGGCGTCCCGGAGTCCGGCAACCAGCGCGGTCACCGGCACGATCTCGCCCAATCCCGGTGCCGCGCTGCCGCGGGCGACGCGGGCGGTATCGCGGTGCTTGAAGTTCTCGTAGACGATCTCGAACGCCGTGCGCTCCATCGCGAATCCCTGATCGCCGTTCGCGCCATCGATGGAGAGAAGCACCACGCGTCCCTGCGCATCGATCCAGCTGGTCGTCGGAACGCCATAGGCGTCATGATCGATCCGGAACGCGCGCACCGTGTCGAAGTGTTCCGGGACCCACGTCATCGTTGTCGAATCGAGGTCGGCGCTGTCGGGCACGACCAGCGTCGACTCCGCCGCAACTCTGGCGGTGACGTCCCGGCTGGTCAGGAGCAAGGGATCGAACAGCCGCGCGGTATACGCGCGTCCCGAACGCAGCTCACCCCCGAACGCGAGTCGCAGCGGCAACAAGCTCGGGAGTGTGACCGGACCTTGCAGCGGGATCCGCGTCATCTGCGAGTCGCCCTCGGAGATGATGGCGACGGACAACACCGTGTCACCCAGGATGCGGCCGTGGGCCGCGAATTGTCCGAGGTCGCCGTCGAACGTCGCCTCGACGCTCTGCAGGCGCAGCGCGCGCGACAACATCGTGGTGCTGCGCGCGGTGGTGCGATGCAGCGCGCCCAGTGCGGGCACGTCGAGTACAAACACGTTTACGACGCGGATCGCGTCCGGGAGGGTGTCGATGGTCGTAGACGAATAGCCGACTTGTTGGCCGCCGACAACGAGCCGATAGAACAGCGCGCCCGGCGGGACCGCCAGCGCCGCCTCGGCGAGCCGCGCGCCCGTGGAGCGGAACATCTCGCGCTTCACCAGCCAGCCCAGCGACAGCGCCCAGGCGCCAAGGATCGCGATTACCCACTGGCGGCGCTTCACGAGACCAACCGCTGCAGTGCGGCTTCGAACACCTGTTGATCCTCAGGGCGCTCCACGACGAAGGAGACGTCCTCGGGGAACTGCGCCCCTCCCCGATGCGCGTGCAACACCGTCGCCATGATCTCGGCGGAGTCTTCGAGCGTCAGATTGCCGGCTCCCGTGCCCAGCGGCGGCGCACTGACGTGTACGAACTCCCACTCCTGCGCTTGATGCAGCGCCGACAGCCAGGCGCGCGCCACGTTGCCGTGCGTGACCGGCTCGCTCTCGCTGCGAATCACGGCATGGATGACGAATTGCGCGGGGAGATCGCCACCGGCGGCGGTTACGACGGCGGCCCCCACGCCCAGCTCGCGGTTCAGTCGGATGCGGTTCTGGAACTCTTCTCCGCCGACGATTTCCAGGCGGCGCAGCGCGGCGGCCGTAGGATCGAGACGAGTGGTGGCGGGACGGACGAGTGCATCTGCGGCGAACGACGCGAGATCGTCCACGACTACGCGAATCACCTACCGGTCATTTCCCGGGAGCGGCGGTACATCGCTGTCGCCTCGTCGGGTCGGTTCAACCGGTCGAGCACTTTGCCGATGCCGTACAGCGCCTTCGGATTCGCGGGCTGCAGTTCGACGGCGCGCTCGTATGCCCCCAGCGCGCCTGTGAGATCGTCCATGTGATTGAGCGCTTCGCCCAGGTAATACCAGGCCGCCGCACGTCCCGGCTCGATTTCGACCGCGCGCCGCAGCTGGTCGGTCCCCTCGCGCCACATGCCGCGCCGCGTCAGCACGATCCCGAGGTTGAACAGCGCCTCCACGTTGTTCGGGTCGGCGCGCAGAATCCGCTGCAGGTCACGCTGTGCAGCGGCATAGCGGACGGTCGCGCCCAGGATCGCGGCTCGGTTCAACAGCAGCGCGGGATTGTCGGGTTCGCTCTCGAGCGCCCGGTCCAGTTCCGCCAGCGCGCCGTCGCGGTCGCCGCGGGCATCGAGAATCAGCGCCAGATTGTTGCGGGCCTTCACGTGGTTGGGATCGCGCGCCAGCAGGTCGCGATACGACGCGGCGGCCCGCTCCATCTCGCCACGCTCGCTGGCCTCGCGTGCGGCGATATACAGCGGATCGTCGGCGATGGGCGCCGGTGCCTCTGCGCTCGCCGGGATCGAGGATGGTGGAGAAGGTGCAGAAGGTGGAGGTTCTGCCTCCTCGCCGTCGTCCAACCTTGCGACTGGGCCCTCGGAAACCGGAGCCGCTACCGGCTGGGCGATTCGCAGTGGCGGCGGTTGCTCGTCGCGAGCCACATCGTTGGGTGTGGCGATCGCGCCGGTTTGCGAGAGCGATTCCGCTTCCTCGATCAGCTCCGCCGCGACCCGTGCCCGCTCCTGCGAGGTCTGCCAACGGCGCTCGCGCCGGCCTCCAGGGGGGCCGCCCGGGGGGCCGGAGGGGCCGGGGGGGCCGGGGGGGCCGCCGCGGCTCATGTCAGGACCTGCGCGTGTGGGGTCATTGGGGATGCTAACGTAGGAAATGGGTGCGAGATAGGCAAGACTCGGACGCTCGAGAGTTGACCGAAATACACTGCACTGTCTAGCCTACAGTTCTATGTCCGGTGACGCCCTGATCGTCCGCGGAGCACGCGAACACAATCTCAAAAACATCGACGTCGAGCTGCCCCGCAACGCCCTGGTGGTAATCACGGGGCTGTCGGGCTCGGGGAAGTCGTCGCTCGCGTTCGACACCATCTACGCCGAGGGACAGCGGCGCTACGTCGAGTCGCTCTCGGCCTATGCACGTCAGTTCCTCGGGCTCATGGACAAGCCCGACGTCGATGCGATCGAAGGACTCTCTCCCGCGATTTCCATCGAGCAGAAGACCGCGGGCGCGAATCCCCGGTCCACCGTCGGCACGATCACCGAGGTTTACGACTACCTCCGTCTGCTGTGGGCCCGCACCGGTACGCCGCATTGCCCCAACGATGGGTCACCGGTCGAGCGGCAGTCCGCGTCGCAGATCACCGACCTGGTGCTCGAGTGGCCGGAAGGCACCAAGATCGAAGTGCTCGCGCCGCTGGTGCGCGGGCGCAAAGGTGAGTTCCGCGACGTGTTCGAAGCCATGCGCAAGCAGGGTTTCGTGCGCGCCCGCATCAACGGTGAGACATACGACCTGTCGGACGTACCCAAACTCAATCGGCGCCAGAACCACGACATCGCCGTCGTGGTGGACCGGCTCGTGGTACGGGCGGCGGATCGCGGGAGACTCGCTGACTCGATCGAAACAGCTCTGAAAGCAGCTGAGGGTGTGGTTGAGGTCGTACGACAAACCGGCAGTCCGCGCTCGCGGCTGTTTTCAGAACGGTACGCCTGCCCCAAATGCGGGTTGTCGCTGCCGGAGCTCGAGCCGCGGCAGTTCTCGTTCAACTCACCCTACGGTGCCTGCCCCGACTGCTCGGGACTCGGCACGCGCCGCGAAGTGAATGCCGATCTCGTCCTCGGCGATCAGAGCCTGTCGATTCTCGAGGGTGTCGTGCTGCCCTGGGGCGAGCCGAGTGGCTACCTGAGGAAAGTCGTGCTCCCCGCATTGGCGCGAACCTACAAGTTCGATCTCAATGCTCCCTGGCGCGATCTGTCGCCCGCCGTCCAGAAGACACTGCTCAAAGGCGCGCCTGGAAAGACGATCACCTATCAATACGACAGCGAGAAGTGGCACGGCTCGTACGAATCAGGCTGGAAGGGCGTGCTCGATCACGTCGAGAAACGCTATCGCGAGACGGCGTCCGATGCGGTGCGTGAGCAGCTCGAGCAATACATGGTTGAGCAGCCGTGTCCTACGTGCGGCGGCCGGCGCCTCAAGCCCGAGAGCCTCTCGGTATTGGTCGCCGGCAAGAGCATCGGCGACATCGTGGCGCTGCCCGTGCGGGAGGCGCTGGATTTCTTCGCGAAGGTCCCGCTGCGAGGGCCAGGTCGCGCGGGACTCGACCCGGAGATCTCGCGGCCGATTCTGAAAGAAGTGACGGACCGGCTGCGATTTCTCGTCGACGTCGGCCTCGATTATTTGACGCTCGAGCGCTCCGCCGTGACCCTCTCGGGCGGGGAAGCACAACGCATCCGTCTCGCGACCCAGATCGGCAGCCGCCTAGTGGGCGTGCTGTACATTCTCGACGAGCCGTCGATCGGCCTGCATCAACGCGACAATGCGCGGCTGCTCGCGACCCTCAAGGAGCTGCGCGACCTCGGCAACACCGTGCTGGTTGTGGAGCACGACGAGGAAACGATCCGTGCCGGGGACTATGTCGTGGACCTGGGACCGCGCGCCGGCCGGCATGGCGGCGAGGTCGTGGCGGCTGGTCCGCTCGACGATGTGCTGCGCCATCGCGACTCGCTGACCGCGCGGTATCTACGCGGCGAGCTGCGGATCCCTTTGCCGCCGCGCCGCCGCATCGCCAATGCCGATCGGATGCTCCGCGTGCTCGGCGCGAAGCACCACAACCTCAAGGATCTGTCGGTCGAGTTCCCGCTGGGCCTGTTTGTCGCGGTGACGGGCGTGTCGGGCTCGGGGAAATCGACCCTGGTCACCGACATTCTGTACCAATCGCTGGCGCGTCATTTCTATCGGGCGAAGGTCGTTCCGGGCGCGCACGAACGACTGGAGGGGCTCGACCACATCGACAAGGTGATCGACATCGATCAGAGCCCGATCGGCCGCACGCCGCGGTCTAACCCGGCGACGTACACGGGCCTGTTCACGCCGATCCGCGAGCTGTTCACCTATCTCCCCGAATCCAAGTTGCGCGGCTACGGACCGGGCCGATTCTCATTCAACGTCAAGGGCGGCCGCTGTGAGGCGTGCCAGGGCGATGGGCTCGTCAAAGTGGAGATGCACTTCCTGCCCGACGTCTACGTTCCGTGCGAAGTCTGCAAGGGCCGGCGT